>JBDSHD010000257.1:0-11115 GCA_039918655.1 Dehalococcoidia bacterium
TCGAGCCTCTTATCGAGACGGCGGACCTTATCACGTATCTTCGAAGCCATAGCCTCCTGGTCCTGGACGGTGCCCTTGCCGTTCTTCCTGTGGAGTGTTCCAGGGTCCTGAATCATCTCCCGGACGCGCCCCTCGAGATCCTCGGCGCGGCGGGTGTGATAGTCGCACAGGCTACGGTTGGTGCGGGATTCGCACTGGTAGTAGCGGTATTGGGCCGAGCGCACGGTGCCATCGCCGCGCTGCCAGCGTTGCTTGCGAGTGACGCCGATCATCTTGTTGCCGCAATGCCCGCAGTAGGTCAGGCCCGAAAGCAGGAACGGCGTAACGTGCCGGTCAGAGGTCGCCGGGCGACGTTCGTCGAGGCGTTCCTGTACCTGCTGGAAGTCTTCGCGAGTGATGAGAGGAGCGTGACTGGCCGGCACCCTGACGCCGAACCGAGAGTACGTCCCAACGTAGGCGCGGTTTCGCAGAATGTCACGTACCGTGACCATGCTCCAGAGGCCGCCACGACGCGTCATTATCTCTTCCTCGTTCAGCCGGCGGGCGATCCGCCGGATCCCCAATCCGTCCTTCAAGTAGAGCCGGAAGATGTAGCGGACCACGGAGCCCTCTTCAGGGACGATGGCCAGTCTGCGGTTGGAGCCGACTCGATAGCCGTATGGCGGACGTCCTAGTGCTTCCCCCTTCACCGCTTTTCGTCTCATCGCCGCCTTCACGCGATCGCCAAGCGTACCGTTCACCCTGACGTTTCCCCAAGTATCCACGACCGAAGCGGAGAGGTCTTCCCGGCCGTCCATCGCCACCATGGGCACGCTGAGACTGGCAAGCTGGAAGTATCGACGCATCGCTTCAGTTGGGGTGCCTCCGAGGGTCATGACATCGGGCACGACCAGCAAGAGAAACCCACTGCCCTCCTGGTTGCGGACGAAATCCATTAATTGGCGAAAGCCAACGTGCTCCTGATCCGACCCCGTGTCGAGAAAGGTGGCGGCAGCCTCGTATCCACTGTCCTGGCAGAAGTTCAGAAAAGAATCGCTTTGCTCCGCCAGGCTCCGGTCACTCGTTTCGCGGAAGTAGCCTACCGCGCGCATCAGGTGAGAAGCAGCCTTTCGCAGCTGACACACTGGACGATGCCGCTCGCTCCGCGAACACGCTGCATGATCGAAGTTGGGAGGGTGATGCGACAACCACCGCACATGCCGCGCTCCAGCCGCGCAACCGCACGTCCTCCCTTTCGAGCCCGAAGATTGTCGTACAGACTCAGCACACTACGTTCAATGGTGGTCGCCTGCTCGGTTCGCGACGCCTGCAGTCGTTCCGCTTCCGGCATGAGGCCCTTCTGCTCGGACAACATCTCGTCCTGCGAAACCTTCCACTGCCCTTCCAGCTCGTCTAGTTCCGCCCGCGCCTGGCGGACTTCGCCGTCGGCTTCTTCGGCCTGCTCTAGAATCGCCATCATCTCGTCCTCGCGGCGGGCAACGAGTCCCTTCAGGGATCTTAAGTCGGCATCCAGATCCTGCAGTTCTTTCGCGTTCTTCACGGTTCCGCTGTAGAGCTTCTTCTCGACCTCAGCGGCCTTGGCGCGGACATCGTCGGCGACCTGCTCCGCCTCTTTCTGCTGCACACGGAAATCGGTCAGAACGCCATCTCGCTCGGCGAGTGTGTCGCGCGCAGCCTGCAACTCCTCCGGTTCCGTGAGCGATACCTCGATCTCGGCCAGCCGGGCTTGAGCCTTGTCTAAAAGCAGGTCAGTCTCCTGCAAACCAAATAGGCCGTTTAGTGAAGCCATAAGCGGGGCAGCGCGCCGGATCCGTGGGGCTAATGGACAGCGCTGCGTCGGGATTATAGACTCGCTAACAACCCTTTGCATACCCTTTTTGAGCGCTAAGGTAAGCTAAAGTTCAGAGGTCTTTCAGTAACCGTCAGACATGCTAAGTTTCAACGTCCTCACCGAGCTAAGACAGCGGATGGGCTCCGCGAACGAATACGACATTGAAGAGCCAAAGTTGGCCGTTGATGGCGACACGATTGAGGACATCCGCGGGACTCTCCGGCTTCTCCGCACCGACCGCGGCCTGCTTGCCCGGGTTGAAGCGAGCAGTGAAATGGACACTCGGTGTTCCCGTTGCGCCGCGGGCGTTCGCGCCAGCGTTCCGATCTCATTTGAGGAAGAGTATGTCCCGATCCTGGATGCGCACACAGGAGAGTCAATCCGGCTCGCACCTGATGACGAGGCCTTTCGCATTGATGAACGATTCGATCTCGATTTGCGGGAGGCGCTGCGTCAGTATATCCTCATATCTGAGCCGGTGAAGCCGCTGTGCAATCCTGATTGCGCGGGCTTGTGCCCTGTGTGCGGGGCCGATCTGAACGAAGGTCCCCACGAATGTGAGCAACCCCCGGACGAACGCTGGAATTTGCTCGCAGAACTGAAGAAGGGTCTGGAAGAAGGGAACTGAGGAGATGGCTCCGCAACCAAAGAAGACGACATCCACATCACGCATGAAGCGACGCCGAACGCATATCTCTGCCACCATGCCCTCCCTCCATGCGTGCCCCCAGTGCCGAAGCCCAAAACTATCGCACCGCGCGTGCTCGACCTGCGGGACCTACCGCGGCCGGGACGTGATTGTGGTCGGCCGGCAGCGCCGCTCGCAGACCCCGTAGCCGATAGACGCGTGCTATACTGCGGCTGATTATGAGAAGAGGCATGTTTTTCGCGCTACCACCGCTGAGCCTGATGCTCCTCGTTGCCGCCGCAATCACGTACTTCATCTGGTGGGACGCCACACACTGCACATTCTGCCGGGCGCGGCTCGATGAGTTCGGGCGGTGCCCCAACCCGGACTGCCACTTCGGGCGACTCACGCTTGAAGAGAGCCCCAACTGACCGTAGTCCCTGAATGAGCCAGACCCCCGCCCCAGCAGGTACGGTCTCCGAGCTACTCCAGCAACTCAAACCCAATCCTAACTCCGGTATCGTCTTCCCCGGACAGGGGAGCCAGAATGCTGGCATGGGCCGAGAGGTGAGCGGCTCCTCCGCCACCGCCACCGCGATCTATGATGCCGCGGACAGAATCACCGGCACATCGATCTCCACCCTTTGCTTTGACGGTCCTCAGGACACCCTGACGGCGACGGAAAACGCCCAGCCGGCGATCCTTGCCACCTCCCTCGCGATCCTGGCGGCGGCAATCGAGACTGGAGCGATTTCAACTAGGCCCGCTTACATGGCGGGCCATAGTCTCGGCGAGTACTCTGCGCTCGTCGCCGCCGGGGCGATCGATCTCGATGACGCCCTGGCACTGGTGCACGAGCGAGGGCGTTTGATGGCCGAGGTGGGCAAGGAACTGGGCGGCACAATGGCGGCGGTCGTTGGCCTTGATGAGGATGCTGTGATCGCGGTCTGCGAAGAATCCGGCGCCGAAGTGGCTAACTACAACGCTCCCGGACAGATCGTCATCGGCGGGCGGGTGGCATCTGTCAAGCACGCCTGCGCCCTGGCCAAAGAGCGAGGCGGTCGCGGCATCGCGATCAACGTGTCAGGGGCGTTTCACACATCGTTGATGGACTCGGCGGCAGAGAGATTCGCGCCGAGGATCGAACAAGCGGCGATCCGCGATCCCCAGATACCGGTGATCGGAAACGTGTCCGCACAGCCGCTGACGACCGTAGAAGAGGTCAGAGCAGACCTGGCCGCGCAGGTGCGGTCTCCGGTGCGTTGGTACCAGTCGATGGACCACCTACAGATCATGGGCGTCACCGAGGTGGTTGAGATTGGTCCGGGGCGGGTGCTGACTGCCCAACTGAAGCGAAGCCACCCGGCAATGACGAGCATCAGCCTGGATGAGGCCGAGGCATTGAGGAGCGCCGCCAGTGTTTGACCTCACCGGCAAAGTCGCACTCGTTACCGGAGGGTCGCGCGGCATCGGGGCTTCGATCTGTAAGCACCTCGCCCAACAAGGTGCTGCCGTGGCGATCAACTACCGGGAGAGCGAGTCGCAGGCCCGAGAGCTGGAGGCGGCAATCAAGGCGAGCGGCGGTAAAGCGACGATCACGAAGGGCGATGTCCGGAAGCAGGAGGACGCCGAGCGGATCGTCCAGGAGACCATCGAGGCGTTCGGCGCTCTGCACATCCTCGTGAATAACGCCGGCTTCAACCGCGACACGCTGATACTGCGAATGTCCCTGCAGGACTGGGACGAAGTGATGGAAACCAACCTCAAAGCCGTCTTCCTCTGCACGAAAGCGGCCCTCCGCCCAATGATGAAGGAGCGATGGGGGCGCGTCATCAACATCGGAAGCGTCTCCGGACTGGCCGGCAACGCTGGTCAGGCTAACTACGCGGCGGCAAAAGCGGGGCTGCTCGGCTTCACGCGCGCCGTCGCCCGTGAGATGGGCTCGCGAAACGTCACGGCCAACATCGTGGCGCCCGGACTGATACCGACCGAGCTGACGAAGGACATCCGCAAGGAGATAATCGCGGGCGTACGGCAGAGACTCTTGATCGACCGCATGGGGACACCCGAGGACGTCGCTGCGATGGTGGTTTACCTGGCGTCCGAAGAGTCGGGGTACGTCACCGGGCAAGTCTTCGCCGTCGATGGCGGGCTCCACCTTTAGCGATGATAGGTAAACGGCGTAAGGCCCGCGTCATCGCCCTTCAGTCCCTGTTTGAGCATGACACCGTGGGGCATCCGGTGGAGACTGCCCTGGAGCACCAGTCGGACCTACTGGGGGCGTCACCGGATGTGCGAACGTTCGCGTCCGAGCTTGTGACGGGGGTTTCGTCCAACCGGGACGAGATCGACGGCGTGATCGGGAAGACCGCTCCAGCCTTCCCCTTGAACCAGATGCCAGCGATCGACAGGAATATCCTGCGGCTTGCGGTCTATGAAATCCTACTCGATAATAAAGTGCCTATGCGCGCCGCTATAAACGAGGCCGTTGAACTGGCCAAAGAATACGGCGGAGACAGCTCCCCCAAGTTCATCAACGGAGTACTCGGGTCCGTGAGTGTAATCGCGGCCCGCCAACCCAAGGAGGTATAACCACCCGTGCCAGCCGTATTCGAAAGAGTCAAAAAGATCATCGCCGATCAGCTCGGGGTTGAGGAGTCCGAGATCACGCCCGAAACATCGTTCGTAGACGATCTGAACGCCGACTCCCTTGACCTCGTGGAGCTGATCATGTCCCTCGAGGAAGAGTTCAGCAAAGATGGCAAGGCCATCGAGATATCCGACGAAGACGCTGAAAAGATCGCCACCGTGCAGGACGCGGTCAACTTCATCAAGGATCTGGGCGGTCTGGACGACTAGCCAACCCCTGGACTGAATAACAGAGGGTCCCCGGCCGGTGTTCGGCCGGGGACCTTTTCGTAACCTATAATGGCACTCTATGAACCTGTTCGGGATCGGGCCGCTGGAGATCACGGTCGTCGCTGTTATCGCGATGATTGTCCTCGGTCCGGAACGCTTCCCCGCCGTCGCCGTGCAGGTGGCGCGGGCCATCAAGTTCCTGCGTGGATACGCGACTGACACCACCGCGGACCTGCGAGCGGAGTTCCAGGAATTAACCCGCGAGTACGAATCACTCAAGGGCGAACTAGCCGAGGTGCGAGGCACTCTGACCAAGAGCGCGGCGACGATAACCGCTGAAATCGACCGCACCGTCTCGCAAGCCAAGCCTGCAATGCAGCAGATGATCGACGCGGCGGCGCCCATCATCGAGCCCGGCGGCGACCTGCCACCGGAACGCCAACAAATGAACGGATCCGCGCCGGACTAGCGCGCGACGCTCCTTACAATGCCCAGCACGGCGCCAACACGGCCTGCTCCCCAGACCCCTGACGAGGAGCGCAGCGAGAAATACCTTACCCTGATGGAGCACCTGAAGGAGCTCCGCTACCGGGTCATCATGTCCGCCGTCGGTGTCGTGATCGGCTTCATCATCTCCGCCGTGTTCGCGGACGATTTCATCCGCTTCCTCAAGGAGCCAGCGGAGCAGAGAAGCGAGGACTTCCAGCTTCAGTTCATCGAACCGTTCGAGAACTTCATGGTCTATTTCCGGGTGGCGATGTTGGGGGGTGTCGTCCTGGGAATGCCGTTCATCGTCTATCACACGCTGCGCTTCATAGCGCCGGGCTTGCGAGGGAACGAGCGGCTTTGGCTGTACGGGACTGTTGTCGGGGCCACGGGGCTGTTCCTGATGGGGGTGGCATTTGCGTACTACGTGGCGCTGCCACCGGCGCTGGACTTCCTCCTCAACTTCAACGATGACCTGGCGCAGCCCAACATCCGCATCGGGAGCTATATCGATTTCGTGACACGATTGATGCTGTGGACGGGGGTATCCTTCGAGACGCCGATCATCGTCATGTTCCTGGCCCGTTTCCGGATCGTGACCTGGCGACAGCTCTTGCAGTGGTGGCGGCTGGCCATCGTCGGCGCTTTCCTGATCGCGGCAATCGTGACGCCGACGATCGATCCGATCACGCAGTCACTGGTCGCTGGTCCGATTATCGTGCTGTATTTCGTCGGGGTGGCGCTGGCCGTCCTGGTGCGTCCCCGAAGTTGATAACTCATCCGATTCGTTGACCCTCCGAATAGGGGACAGCTATCATCGGTGGCAGTGCCAGACCTTGAGGCCGTATGCAACGCGGTCATCGCCTGCCGAAAGTGTGACCTGAGCGCGACACGTACGCGCGCCGTCCCAGGCGAAGGCTCCCCAAGTGCCGAGATTATGTTTGTGGGCGAAGGCCCTGGCTTCCACGAAGATCAGCAGGGACGTCCCTTTGTCGGTCCCGCCGGCAAGTTCCTGGAGGAGATGCTGGGCACGATCGGCCTTCAACGCGCGGATGTCTATATCGCCAACGTGGTGAAGTGCCGCCCCCCCGGTAACCGCGACCCACTGCCGGACGAGGTCGAGTCGTGCCGGCCCTACCTGGACGAACAGATCAGCATCATCCGGCCGCGACTGATCGTGACCCTGGGCCGGTTTTCCCTAACGTGGTTCTTTCCCGGAGACACGATCGGCAAGGTGCACGGGACGCTACGCCGCCTTGAGCGCCAGTACTTCTTTCATCTGTACCACCCAGCGGCGGCTCTCCACGCCGGCAGCCTGCGCAAGACCATCGAAGATGACTTCAGCAAAATCCCGGCCGCGCTTGAGAAGGTGACGACCCTGGAATCGGTTCCCGGTGAGGGACAATTGGTAGCAGTCGCCGCGGCACCGTCCGCGGAACAGAGCAGGATGTTCTAGCAGATGGTTGAGAGTCTCAAAGTTATACCGCTGGGCGGTCTAGGGGAGATCGGTAAGAACTGCATGGTCATCGAGACGAACGATGACATGGTCCTCATCGACGCCGGACTCATGTTTCCCGATCAAGACATGCTGGGCGTGGACCTCATCATCCCGGACGTTGCGTACGTCGTGGAGCGCATCCGTAAACTGCGCGGCATCCTGATTACCCATGGTCACGAGGACCATGTCGGGGCGTTGCCGTACCTCCTTCCGAAGCTCCGCCTGCCAAACGGCAAGTTCCCTCCTGTGTACTGCACGCGTCTTACCCGCGGGCTGATCGCCGTGAAGCTTGAGGAGCACAAGCTGCTCAAGAAAGTCCCGCTGCACATAGTTCCTATCGGGGACAAACTTAATCTCGGCAAGCTCACGGCGGAATGGGTACACACCACGCACTCGATTCCGGACGCCGCGGCGATAGCGCTGCGAACACCGATGGGGATGGTGCTCCACAGCGGTGACTTCAAGTTCGACCACACGCCCGTCATGGGTAAGCCTCCTGACCTCACCCGGATCGCCGAACTGGGGCGTGAGGGAGTGCTGCTGCTGTTCTCGGACTCGACGAACGCCGAGACACCAGGTTACACAGCATCCGAGACAGTCGTCAGCGAAGCCCTGGACAGGATCATGGCGAAGGCGGAGGGGCGCGTGATCGTGGCCACGTTCGCCTCCCTCATCTCCCGCGTCCAACAGATCATCGACGCGGCGGAAGCACACGGACGCAAGGTGTTCGTCACCGGGCGGAGCATGCTGAAGAACGTGCAGATGGCGGTTGAGCTGGGTTACCTCAGGGCACCTGATGACATCCTCGCGCCCATGGACAGAATGCGGAAGCTCGATCCCAACCAGGTCGCGATCATCACAACCGGCGCCCAGGGTGAGCCGAGTTCGGCGCTAGTGCGAATGGCCAACCACGACCACCGGCATGTGGAGATACAGAAGGGCGATACAGTCGTCTTCTCCTCCTCTCCCATCCCCGGTAACGAAATGTTGATCAATCGGACGATCGATAACCTTTATCGGCTTGGCGCACATGTGTTGTTCAGCCGCATTGCCCGCGTCCACGTAAGCGGCCACGGGGCGCAGGAAGAACTGAAGCTAATGCTCAGCCTGGCGCACCCTACTTTCTTCGTGCCTGTGCACGGTGAATACCGGCACATGGTCATGCACGCGCAGCTCGGACGGGACCTGGGCATGCCGTCTGAAAGCGTGTTCACGATGGAAGACGGCCAAATCCTGGAGATCACCAAGAAGGGCGCCCGTATCTCCGGACGCATTCCCGCAGACTATGTTTATGTCGACGGCCTGTCGGTAGGCGTTGACAAGGTGGTCCTGCGTGACCGCCAGCACCTCGCAGGCGACGGTGTCCTTGTGGCTATCGTCGCGGTTGACAGACAAACTGGTAAACCTATTGGGCGGCCCGACGTTATATCAAGAGGATTTGTCGAAGGCGAGCTTTCGGAAGGACTCATGGATAAAGCGCGGGACGTCATCGTGGAGTCGTTGGCCGAGCATGTCGCAGGGCGTGCCGATTTCAACCAGCGGGTACACGATGCGCTACAGCGGTTCCTCTATCAGGAAACGCGGCGGCGGCCCATGATCCTCCCGGTCTCCCTCGAAGTCTGACACCACAAATGTCCATTAAGACACGACCGAAGACCAGTCGTAAGGCCGGGAGCTACCGGTCATCCTCGCGCCGTCGCTCGTCCTCCAGCCACCGGTCCTCTCATGGCATCTCTGTGTCCGGCATCGCGGCCTGGGCCAGCTACCCGCAGGTCGTCTGGCCGATGGCAGGTGCCGCAATCGCCGTCGTTCTAGGTATTGCCTTCGTTGATTACCTGATCAACGGTGGTGAGGCCGTCCTCGCGACATTCGGGCTCGGCATCTTCCTGGTGATCGCCGTCGCGGTCTCAGACGCGCGACTTGCCCTCCTCCGACCTCAATTCACGGCTAGCTTTGCGCGACACTTCCTTGGTTGGCATTTGCTCATCGTCCCGGCCTTTGGAATCCTGGGGTTACTGACACCGGCATGGACCGCCGGCAACGTCGACTTCGCCCATACGTCGCTCGGCGGAGATGTGGGCAGCTTCTTCACGTCCACCGCGCCGGGCATCGTACTGTGGGTCGCGGCGGTCATTGGCTGGTTCTCCCTGGTCTGGCCGGGACGTGCCCAGCAGATCGTCGAATCGTCGATAGACTTCGGTCGCTGGATCATATCTCTCGAATTACCGCAGCGCGCGGCTCGCACGATCGGTGGATTTGTCACAGTGCTTATGCCCGTCCCACGCGAAGAACGAGAGTTCGGCCTCCTAACGGAGCCATACGTGCCCAAGTTGGACGAGGAGTGGTTGGACGCGGAGGCCACGATCGTGGAGGAGGAGCCGGAGGAAATAGTGGCACCGGCCCCCGACCCCAGCTTCCTGGTAACGACCGACCCGGAGGACGAGCCCGAGGGTAGGCAGCAAACGCTGCCGATGGGACGCCCCGCCGGGCGCGGGTGGGAACTCCCTCCCGTGGCAGCCCTCGCTGAGGTCGCGGCGGTCGAAACACGTCCACTGGACAACGACGCCCGCGCCGCTCTCATCGTGGAGACCCTGGCTTCTTTCGGAGTTGACTCCCGCGTCGTCTCCATCAGCCAGGGACCAACCGTCACGCAGTTCGGCGTCGAGCCGGGCTGGGAGACCAAGACCCGGACTGTCTCGGTCAAGGACGAGAACGGGCGGCCCGTGATCGGCAAGGACGGGCGACCGATCACCCGCGAGGAGATCGTCTCCCGTGTCCGCGTACGAGTGAACCGGATCACTACCCTTGCAAACGACCTGGCGCTGGCGCTGGCGGCTCCGACGATCCGGATAGAGGCGCCGGTCCCCGGGAAGCCGATCGTCGGCATCGAAGTTCCGAACACCATCACTTCGCTCGTATCGCTACGCAGTGTAATCGAGAGTACGGCCTTCCAGAAGGTGAACTCTAAATCGAATATCGCGCTCGCCCTTGGTAAGGGCGTCTCCGGCGAACCGGTCGCCGCGGACCTGGGGAAGATGCCTCACCTTCTCATCGCCGGCGCGACGGGAAGTGGTAAGTCCGTATGCATCAACTCAATCATCGCGTCCTTCCTGCTACACAACACGCCGGAAGAGCTCCGGCTAGTGCTGATCGACCCAAAGCGCGTGGAACTCACGACGTTCGGGAAAGTGCCCCACCTGGCCTTCTCCAAGGTCATCGTCGACATGGACGAGGTCGTGGGAACGCTGCAAGCGGTAATCCACGAGATGGAATCGCGCTACCGGCGCTTCGCTGAGTTGGGCGTCCGCAACATTGAGGGATTCAACAAGGCTCCGCAGGCAACACATCGCCTCCCGTACTGGGTGGTAATCATCGACGAGTTGGCCGACTTGATGATGGCTGCCCCGTACGAAGTCGAGCGTCAGATATGCCGCCTCGCGCAGTTGGCGCGGGCCACCGGGATCCACCTCATCGTAGCCACGCAGCGACCCTCCGTCGACGTGATCACCGGCCTGATCAAGGCCAACTTCCCGACCCGCATCGCCTTCTCGGTCTCTTCTCAGGTTGACTCCCGCACGATCATTGACGGCGCCGGCGCCGAGAAGCTCCTTGGCCGCGGCGACATGCTCTTTATGGCCACCGACGCCGCCAAGCCCCGGCGCATACAGGGTTCTTATGTCAGCGATGAGGACATCGGAAAGATTACCGATTGGTGGGCAAACGACCGCTTCCGCCACCTTGCGCCTGATAAGTTGGACCACCTTCTGGAGGAAGCGGCGGTTCAAGGTTCTGGCTTAGACAAGCGCGCCGAGG
>JBDSHD010000258.1:0-5942 GCA_039918655.1 Dehalococcoidia bacterium
CCTCCCCTATGCTGTCTTTCCGAAGAATATACCGTGTGGATAACTGCCTGACAAGCAGGGATTTCTAGGTACGCAGCCCGCCTCCAGCCCCGCTTGACCCGATATGCTAACCGCTGAGCCGTAAATGGAAGACATTCTCCGGGCCATCGCCCTCGGCATCGTTCAGGGCCTCACTGAGTTCCTGCCCATCTCTTCCTCCGGCCACCTCATCATCGTTCGCGAACTCTTCGGATGGGAGTTCACGGACGAACTGACATTCGATGTCTCCCTTCACATGGGCACCACCGCCGCCGTCGTGGCCTACTTCGCGCGCGACTGGATCGGCATGGCTCGCAGCGGCTTGCGGTGGCTGGCGGGCGACCGCGAACCACGCGTCGGAGAAGCTGCAGACGCCCGCGTCCTGTCCCTGATCATCGTCGGATCAATCCCGATCGCCATCACCGGATTCCTCTTGCAGGACTGGATCGAGAACGAGATCCGCTCGCCCGTCGTCGCGTCCGCCATGCTCATCCTCTTTGCCTTCGTCCTGTTGTTGGCCGAAAGGTTGGGCCGCGGCGACCGGTCAATTCACGATGCACGCCCGAAGGACGCGCTGGCCATTGGCGGCGCCCAGGCCATCTCGCTCATTCCCGGCATCTCACGGTCCGGAATCACGATCTCCGCCGGTCTGGTCCGTGGGCTCGACCGCTCATCTGCCGCACGCTTTTCGTTCCTCCTCTCCACCCCGGCGATCGGCGGCGCGGCCCTGCTGACGTTGGGCGACGCCATCAGCGAAGGCGTCGTTACCGACAACTTGGACATCATCATTGCGGGCTTCATGACTTCCGCCGTCGTCGGTTGGCTCGCTATCGCTGTGCTGATGCGCGTTCTTCAGACACACACGTTCCTGCCGTTCATCATCTACCGCGTTACAGCCGGCACGTTCTTCCTTCTCTACTTCACGCTCTGAATCCGCTCAGAGGCGATGCTACAATCGAACGGCTTACGACCATGGACGAACAACGCCTCCGCGAAATGCTGCAGTCCCTGGAGTCTGGCGCCCTTTCGATAGATGAGGCGTTGGACCGTTTGCGCCACCTCCCATACGAAGACCTCGGCTTTGCGGAAGTAGACCACCACCGCGCCCTGCGCACAGGCTTCCCGGAGGTCATCCTCGGCCTCGGCAAGACCCCCGAGCAGATCGCCTCCATCGCCGAGCGTCTCGCCGCGAACACGGATCGGCTCCTCGTCACCCGGGTGGACCCCCAGGCCTACCAGCTCGTCCGTCAGCGCCTCCCGGACGCCGTCTACCACGCCGCCGCCCGCGCGATCACCTTGGAGCGCCACCCAACTGAAAAACGCCCAGGCGTCGTTATCTGCTGTGCCGGCACCTCCGATCTCCCTGTAGCGGAGGAGGCGCGCGTTACCGCCGAACTCATGGGTTCCGCCGTCGATAGCATGTACGATGTCGGCGTCGCCGGAATCCATCGCCTTCTTGACAAGCGAGACCGCCTTCAGGCAGCCAACGCCCTCGTTGTCGTCGCCGGCATGGAGGGCGCGTTGCCCAGCGTCGTCGGGGGCCTGGTGTCCGCGCCCGTAATCGCAGTGCCGACGAGTGTCGGGTACGGGGCCAGCTTCAACGGTTTGGCGCCGCTCCTGGGCATGCTCAACGCCTGCGCGGCGGGCGTTAGCGTCGTCAACATTGATAACGGCTTCGGCGCGGGCTACCTCGCCGCCGTTATCAACCGCCAGAGCTGGCGGGGCGAGACCGAATAATGCGCGTCGCCTACCTCGACTGCTTCTCCGGTGTCAGCGGCGACATGCTCCTCGGGGCGATGCTCGACGCCGGTCTCGCTCTCGATGAACTTCGCTCAACTCTGTCCACCCTGCCTATCGGCGGATATGCGTTCACAGCGGAGAAGGTGAGTCGCGCTGGCATTGCCGCCACCCACGCCGTCGTCGACGTAAACGACGAACAGCCCGCCCGCACACTCGCGGACGTTCTCGGCATCATCGCAGCGTCAGCCATCCCCGAATCCGACAAGGAAGGCGCAACCGCCGTCTTCCGCCGCCTCGCCGAGTCCGAGGCAAAGGTGCACGGGACGACCCCGGAGGAGGTCCACTTGCACGATGTTGGTGCAGTGGACGCCATCATCGACATCGTCGGCGCTGTGGTTGGGCTCCGGCTACTGGGCGTGGAAGACCTCTACTGCTCTTCCCTACCGACCGGATCCGGCGAGACGCTGGGCCCCCACGGAACGCTCCCTGTGCCCGCACCGGCCACGCTGGAGCTACTTGCCCGCGCAGGCGCCCCTCTGCGCGCCCCCTCCGGATTGGGCGAACTGGTGACCCCCACCGGCGCCGCCATCGTCACCACGCTCGCGAAGTTCTCGCGTCCGGAGATGACGATCGAAAGCGTTGGCTACGGAGCCGGCACCCGCGACCCCTCAGATCGCCCCAACGTCCTCCGCCTCTGGATCGGCGAGGGCGCACCGGTGCGCGAAACCCGTCCGATGCTGCTAATCGAGACGAACATCGACGACATGACGCCGGAGATGCTCGCCTACGTCCACGAGAAACTCCTCGCCGCCGGTGCTGCGGACGCGTGGTTCACACCCGTCCAGATGAAGAAGAACCGCCCGGGCACGATGCTGTCGGTTATCTGCTCAGAAGCAGACGAAGACGCGATTGCCCGGCTACTGCTCCGCGAGTCCTCCACCCTCGGCGTGCGCGTCCGCCCTGTTCATCGCTGGGAGGCCGATCGCGAGGTCGTCGAGTTCGAATCCTCACTCGGACCGGCAGCCGTCAAAGTGAAGCGCCTTCCCGGCGAGCCGCCCCGGGCAGCGCCCGAATACGAGGCCTGCAAGCGCCTCGCGGAGACCTCAGAACTGCCGATCGCCGAGGTCTACCGAATCGTCCAAAGCGAGGGCGAGGCCGAATTGCTGTAGAGAGACGTCCCGCCGGGACGTCTCTTGCCAGGTGTTTGGCTTACCCCGACCCGAGCTCAGGGGCGTGCCGACGCACGGCGAGGGTACCGGCGCCGGCGGGTCAAGGGAGGGATGTGGAAGTTGGCTCAACAATCGGGAAATCAAATGCCCGCCAAAAGGATTGTTAATATCTCTCGGCCCACAGGTCAAGCGCGGACGCGCGCATATTTGTGGAACTACAGCAGAAACCTGCGCACCGCCCAGGCCACGCCGTCCTCGTCGTTGCTTGGCGCCACGTGAAGTGCCGACTTTCTCACCTCGTCCGGCGAGTTCTTCATCGCAATCCCCAGTCCGGCCCATGCCAGCATCGCCAGGTCCGACTCCGAGTCCCCCATAGCGATCACGGCCTCGCGCTGCACGCCCAGCTCCCGGCAGGCAATCGCCAGGCCAGTCGCCTTCTCAGCATCGGGGTGCGTGATCACCACGTAGTGATTGGAGATGGGAGGACGGTTGAACGAGAAGCGCACGCGGCCTGCGAACCGGCTAGCACACCGCTGCTCGATCTCCGCGATGGCCTCTGGTCCGTAGACCAGCACGCACGTCGGGGCGCCGTCACCCAGGTGGTCGGACGTCCTCTCGGCAACGCGGAGCCCGGCTGGCAGCTTCTCCTCGATTACGCCCGGCCGCATTTGCATGTAAGTCGCGTCACCAATTGTCGTGAACATCTCCCAACCGCGGTCATCAGCCAGCGTCACGATCTCCCGCGCAGCCTCTTCGTCCAAAGTCAGGTCAAGCAGTTCGGCTCCGTCTCCCGGTCGCGTCACGCGGGCGCCGTTCGATGAGATGATTGGCGTCGAGATTCCCAGCCGGTCCGCCGTCCGTTTGGCCAGGCCGTACCATCGCGTTGTGGCGAGCACGACCTGCTTGCCCGCCTCTATCGCCTCCGTCAGCGCAGTCGCGTTCTTTTCCGACATCCGCATCGCGGAGTTCAACAGCGTGCCGTCCAGGTCGAGAGCAATCGCCTGATAATCAGACATGCGACAAGGGTGAACGCTGAGCCGCGATGGCGTCAACCCCACAGATAGCGAAGGGACCGCCCACAGACGGCCCCTCGTTGCAGTTCAGTTCTTTGAAATCTAGTCCGCCGAAGGGAGAACCTTCGGCACCATCAACTCCATCGCCTTGCCGCAACACTCTACCCCGCCGTCGCCAGCCTTGATGCAGAGCACCTCGGAGGCGCAGGACTCACACTGAAACCGCTTGCCTAGTTGGTTTGGCATATCTAAACTCCTCCTGGGTCGCCCTACTGCTTCTGCTGCATCGGCTGGCCGCAACAGGCCAATTCGCCGCTGCCGCCCTTGGTCACAATCATTTCGGTATTGCACACCGTGCACTGGTAACGCTTTCCCACCTGGTTTGCCAATCTGCCTCATCCTCCGTTATGGATTGAAGGACTCGTTTCTAGAGTCCAGCGCGGAATATACCTGACGTATGTAAACGGCGTCAACTTGCGTTGCTACTCCGCCGTGATCTGGCCGCCCATCGTGCTGTGGAAATCACAGCGGAACGTGTATGACCCGGGCAGGCTCGGTGCGAACGTCAGTTCGCCCACCCCCTGCTCGCCGATTGTAGTCGGCTCCGTCACCGCGTCATCTTCCGTGTCGAACAGGCCGTCTGTCCCGGCTATACGCAGGTTGTGCACGGCCGCGTCTTCGTTCGTCACCCGTATGATCGACGATTCCCGCACCGGAACGGCGATGTTGTTGCCCACGAATTGCGTGTCCCTGGTCGCGATCTCCACCTCGCCGTCGCTCGGCTCGATCACAGTCGCATCAAGGGCCTGCCCTGGGGTTGGCTGCGGTTGGGGCCCAGATATTGAGGCCGGCGGGCTCGTCGGCGCCGGCGTCCCGTCGCTGGGCGAGTCGTCACCAGAGCAACCAGCGATCACGGCTAGCGAAGTGGCAACAGATAAAGCGATCAAATACAGGCGTTTGTTCATGGCAGACTCCCGGGGAAATGGTCTCATCGCAGGTAGTAACGACGGGGACGAGGGGATGGTTTACTGGACGGTGATCTCCCCCGCCATATCGGTGGGGTGGAAGTCGCAGCGGTACGCGTATGTACCCGCCGTTGCGAAACTGATCTCGATCTGTGCTCCTTCGCCGCCTGCCACCAGGTCTGGATCGGATACCTGGTCATCGTCAGTGTTGTACTCCCCGTCGGCTCCTGCCGTCCGCATGTTGTGGATGTTGCTCCCGGCGTTCGGTAAGGTTAGTGCCGCCGTGTTACCCACGGACAATGTGAACGCTGGGTTCTGTTGTCCGTCGAACTCGAAGAAATCGTCGCCCATGCTGAGGCTGCCACCCGCGTCCAGCGACACGCCCGTACCACCACCGTCTGTGCCGCCGCCTCCCGCGGGGGCCGGGGCGGCCTTCTGACCGCACGGGGGGAAGCCCTGCGACTCCGGGTCGCCGGTGGTCGTGTTTCCCGGAGGTATTGGCCCGCGGTAAACTTCGGCGCTCACTTCGTGCTCCATCGCTTCGGTGCCCGCCACATCCTTGCCGCGCTCGACCTCGATCGTTCGCGCCTCGGGATCAACCTTGACGACTCGCATTACCTCGTATGGATCCTCGAGTGTCTCGGGGCCGATGCGAATCAATACATCCGCCGCGTCATCGCTCGGCTCAATTCCAACCGCCTCGTTCACGTGAAGAGTCGTTCCCTCCGCACTCAGCGGTTCCGTGAGCAGGCGCGTAAATGCGAACGCATCGGCATGGTTCGCATCCTCGAGTGCAACCCCCCAACCTTCCTCTGAGTACTGGCTCGTAATCAGCAACACAAGCTGCTCTATCTGGAAGAAGTTGAGCGCCCCGCCCTGATCGATTGACCACGGGGGCATCACTGTGCCCACACGTCCGCACACGGTGGTGTCGTGGAAGCGCTTCGCCTGGGCCTCCAGCGCTCCGCCGGTGAGTTCTGGGGGCCGGTTCACCACAACGTTGAGCGGCGCACCGGGTAGTCCAGCGCGCTCGAGGG
>JBDSHD010000259.1:0-5980 GCA_039918655.1 Dehalococcoidia bacterium
CCGAGGAACCTGGGAGCTTTCGGCGGGCCGCAACTGGTGCTCGCGGGCGAAGTGCCACCGGAAGGAGGCGAGCCTGTCCGTTTTCCTACGGGCCGCTTCTACCTGTCCCACATGGCTCCGGGACAGGAGGGTTCTCAGGGCGGCATATTGGCGCTCTACCAGAAGTGCACGCACCTGGGCTGCACGGTCCCCTGGCGCCCCGCTTTTGAGTTCAACGGCACCAAGGGATGGTACAGGTGCCCCTGCCACGGATCGACCTACACGAAAGGCGCCGCGGTCCTGGTGTTTGGTCCCGCCCCAAGACCGCTCGACACGATGGAGGTTGAGGTGAACGACAACGGCGACGTCGTCGTTCACACGGGCAAGATCACAAGGGGTGGCGCGGACAACCCTCAACGGGCGGTTCCATATAGGTCATCCACAGTGCGGACCGTGGGGCGTGAGCTACCTCGATATGTGTGATGAGCGACCAGGATGGAAAAGAAGTCTTGAAGTATTGGAATGCTGACATGAAAGGAAAACCATAATGGAATGGCTTCTCGGAATGCTTCCCCTCGGTCTGATTCTGTTTGCGTGCGTGGGTCTGCATTTCTTCATGATGCGAGGGATGCACGGAGCTCACGGAGCCGGTCACGAGGGCCACTCGGGGCTCGGTGGCGAGGATTCTCCGGACCGTGTCGCGCAGCTGGAGAACCAGGTGGCGCAACTACAGCAAGAGATCAAGGCATCGCGGCACGATAGCCGCGATGCAATCAACGGCAGCCGCCCCGAGCGCGTTCAACCCATCCCGCGTCGCGACGACGTGGCCGCCCGCGACGCGGGAAGGGGATGCCATTGAGATCAACTTGACATCCCGTTTCTCGGATACGCGTCAGTGATGCGTGCCCACCTAGTGATGCACCGACCCGAGCGGCGGCTGGGGTTTAACATCGACATGAATCGGCGGACCGAAGGAGGAAAAACATGACCACAGCAACCCACGCCCCGCCCAATCTCACAACAGAGCGTGCCCACCGCGCTTACGATAGGGCATCTCTGTGGTACGACATTCAGGAGTGGCTGCCGGAAAGGCTTGCCTTCCGCAAATGGCGGCGCCAGTTATGGGACTTGGTCCCTGACGGCCGCGTTTTGGAAGTGGGAGTCGGGACAGGCAAGAATCTCCGCTACTACCGGGAAGGCCATTCGGTTACGGCCATCGACTTCAGTCCCAGGATGATGGAGCGCGCCCGCAAGAACGCGGAGCGCTGGGCCGCTGAAGCGAATCTCGTGCTGATGGACGCCCAGGCCCTCGAGTTCGAGGACGCCGCGTTCGACAGTACCGTCTCCACGTTCGTGTTCTGCTCCGTGCCCGACCCGGTCCAGGGTCTGCGGGAAGTGTCACGTGTCTTGCGACCCGGAGGCCGCGCATATCTGCTTGAGCACGTGCTCAGCAGAAGGCAACCGATGCGGTGGATTATGGGGCGGCTGAATGGCTTGGTGAGCACCGTCGGCGGCGCGAACATCAACCGCGACACCGTCGCGAACGTTGAAGCGGCCGCCCTCCGCATCGCCGAAGTCCGGGACCTCTGGAGCGATGTCGTGAAGCTGATCGTGGCGGAGAAGCCGGTAAGTTGACACCGAAGTGTGATCCAGATCACTTGACTCGTTGGTGGGGCGGGTCCGTTCGGGCCGTGCAGACCCCCACCGGGGGGTATGGGTATGAAGCAATGAGTCTCCTGATATCCCGAGAGTGATGCTGGCGCCCCCGGCAGGATTCGAACCTGCAACCTACTGCTTAGAAGGAATCAGGTCGTTTCTGAACCGAAATCAGGACAATTCGTATCTGGTTGGCGACAACTCACGACAGCAGGCAGATGCTCAGCAAAGCCATAGGTTTGCCCCGCTGCCTCCGCCGTCGAACCGCTTGCCGACAGGCATCCTCTCGCATGGCGTTCTTCAGTCTACCCGGCGTGAAGCGCCTCAACCTAATCATGGTTTCCTCCTTTCCCTTGAGACGCCGGCACTGGTTCGGGCGCAGGCTCCTCGAGCACAGCCCGCGCCTGCATGGCCCTGAAGTCCGCCAGCCGTTGGCTCAACTCGGGGTATTTGAGCGCCAGCATCTGGACGGCAAGAATCGCCGCGTTCTCCGCTCCGCCGATGGCCACCGTGGCTACGGGCACCCCTTTGGGCATCTGGACTATCGACAGGAGCGAATCGAGTCCGCTCAAGTGCTGTGAAGGCATGGGGAGGCCAATTACGGGCGCCGTCGTGTGCGCAGCTATGACCCCGGCCAGGGTGGGCGGCGCCCCCCGCAGCAGCGATGAAGACCGCGATGCCCCGCTCAGGCGCGGCGTTCACGTATTCCAGGAGCTGGTGGGGAGTGCGGTGGGCCGAGAGGACGCGGGTCTCACTGGCGACTCCCAGTTCTTGCAGAATCACGCCCGCCTTCTCCACGATAGGCAGATCGCTCTTGCTCCCACAGAGTATGGAAACGAGGATGCCGGGCTTGGCGTTGATGCTGGCGAAGTTCGCTCAGCCGGGATTGTTGTCATTGTAGGTCTCTTTTCGCTTGTGGCCGGAAGTTGTTCATTGGCCGCCTCCCGCCCCCGGAGCCGGCATCCTCTGGGGGCCGGTCGTGAGTGTGAAAGCGCATTCAGTCTTCGCCCTGCGCCCGCGTGTACGCGGGCTCACCGTCTATCTCCTGAAGTTTCTCGACGTGTACCCAACGGTGCCTAGATGCTACCCGCTGAATGACGTCAAGTATCTCGCTATCCGAGAGATCGCCGGCCGGCGCTCGCAGGACGAAGCGGGCGCGCCAGTGATCAACGCAGTCGGTGAGCGCGCCGACGCCAGGGTACACCATAGTCCCTCGGTTCGAGATCATCTTGAGGTGAACAGCGGAACCGTTGACAATCCCCTCCAGGCTCCGTCCAAGTTCCTCAGGACTCAGGCTCGACTCAAGGAAGATGTCAACTCCCACCAACCGCCGCTCGTGGGCATGCACGAAGTCCGGCCTTGAATCAACCCTCGGGACTCTCAAGGGCTGGTGCTCGCGGATACGTGACTTGGCAGGGCTCCGCCCCAGGTTCGCGGCAACTGTTTCAGCGTATACGGTTGTGGCCGCCCCGATGTCGTAGCCGACAACGTCGCCTGTCCGGGCCTTTTCTTCTTCAAGAGTCACGAGTATGGCGTTTTCGATGAGGTCCGCCGTCTGGAACTCACCAAGGTGTCGCAACATCATCGTCGCGGACAGGATTACCGCCGTGGGGTTGATGACGTTCTTTCCGGCGTACTTCGGTGCTGAACCGTGTACAGCCTCAAAGATGGCGACATCGCTTCCGATGTTGGCGGACGGGGCAAACCCGAGGCCCCCCACGAGGGCGGATGACAGATCACTAATGATGTCGCCGTTCATGTTTGTGGTAACGATGACGTCGAACTGCTCGGGGCGTTTTACGAGCTGGTGTGCGCAGTTGTCGATGATCATGTGCGAAGCCTCGATGCCGGGATACTCGCCAGCCACCTCCTCAAAGGTACGCTTGAGCATTCCCTCAGTCAGCTTCATGATGTTCGACTTGGTGGCGCAGACGACGCTCGTACGCCGTTCCGCCCGGGCCAGCTCGAATGCGAGGCGGACCACTTTTTCGCAGCCCTTACGGGAAATGAGCTTCAAGCACTGGGCGACCCCTGGGGTCTGCATGTGCTCGATCCCGGCGTACAGGTCCTCCACGTTCTCTCGGACAACGATGAGATCCACGCCCCGCCCACTGTAGGGCGTCGGCACCCCGGGCAGTTCGCGCACAGGGCGGATATTACCGAACGTCTCGAACACCTTCCGCAGCGTGACGTTGGCGCTTTTCTCGCCGTATCCCACTGGCGTCTCAAGGGGGCCCTTCAGGACCACCCGGGTCCTTCGGATAGCGTCGATAGTCTCCTGGGGCACGCCGGAAGCGATTCCTTGTCTGAAAACGCTCGCGCCGGCCTGCCGCTCTTCCCAGACGATGGGCACCCCCGCCGCATCGAGGAGATGCCTGGCCGCGGCTATGCACTCTGGGCCGACGCCATCGCCCGGGATAACCGTAACGGTATGTTTATTGCGATCGATACACTCAGTCATTAGGCTCCACTCCGAACTCGTCGCTTCTCTCCTTGCACTCGATCCAACGGAGTTCGCATTCCGCGCCGGTGTCTGCCTGGTTGGGCCGACGGGCGATCTTCACGTATCCCGCTGGTGTGCCGGTGCGAGGCTGAGGACCGCCGCACCCCGGCAGCTACCAGGATATCTTCAACTCCATCTCGCCCTCGCTATCGTCGCCACTCAGCTCAATATCGATTTCGACGGGACCGGTTATGTGGACGTCTTTGCCGTTGATGTAGGCGACGCCGGAGCCGAGCTGCGCCAGAATCGACCGCACTTCCTGCACCGCCTCGGCCAGGCTCCTCTCAGGAATGTGAGGCCAATTCACCTCGACCTCCAACTCGCCCTCGGCCGCGTCCCCTTCCGCTTCGATGCGGAGGGAAACAAGCTCGGTCATGCCGATCTCTTTGCCACCGAAGCTGATCACACCGGCTTCCTGGATTTCGCCGACGGCCTCCGCCAGCCTGGAAGCGGCGGCGTCCAGAGCTAGCCCGTCTGTCGCCGGCCAACTGAGCTCCCATTCCAGTTCACCGCCACGCTGAGTGCCCTCGATGTCGATGTCGGCTTCAACCGGGCCGCCGATGGGAAAGGTCTTCCCACGGATCTCGACGACGCCCGACTGCAGTTCGCGCGCCGTAGCCGCGATATGCGAGAGTGCCTCAGAGACGGTGACCGGCGGCAGGTACGGCCACTTGATCTCGAACTCCAGTTCCCCTTTGCCGTCACCAATGTCTGCCTCTATTTCCAGGGCTACCGGGTCCCCTGGCTTGACCTCAAGGCCCCCGACCTGAACCAATCCACCTGGGCTGATCTGATCCAGGACGGCGGTAAGTTCGTTCATTGCCTCTGCAAGGGACATCTGCTTGGTTGTCTGCATCTCGACTCCTATCAATAACTGCGACGTCTTTGTTGTCTGCTTGTCAGTCTCCCCCGCCGAACGTGTCCATCAGGTTCGAGAAGAAACCGCCGCGCCGATTCCGGCCGCGGCGGCGGCGGCGCGGCGGCGCACCACCACCGGCAGTCTCTAGTTCAAACTCATCGTCGTCGTCGTTCTCGTCGTCGTCGTCATCACTCCGGTTTTCCTCGGCGATGACCACACTTGGGGCAGATCACGGGCTTACCTCGTTTTGTACGAACTTCTGGGTCTCTACCGGTTGCTTCCTGTCGCTCAGAGGACATGGCTTACATCTGCCCCGCCTCTTTCAGCCCCGCCCGTGGGGCGCCCACGAGAGCCACCATGTTCCCTTCCGGCTGCCTGTTCTCGTACATCAACTGGTGCGCCAGGCCGATCTCTTCGAATCTAAAGACCCTTCCCGCCATACAGGGGTCTATCTTGCCGTCGATCACCAACCGGTTGAAGGCGGCGCACTGCTCGTCGTTGGCGAAGTGTGAGCCCTGGAGCCGCTTCTGCCGCATCCAGAACGGTCGGAGGTCCACGACGGCGTTGTACCCGGTCGTTCCAGCGCAGATCACCACCATCCCACCGTTATCGCAGACGAACGAGGACGTCGGAATGGTGTCTTCGCCGGGATGCTCGAAGACGATGCGCGGGTTCCTGCGCTCGCCGAGGATCTCCCATATCTTCTTGCCGAAGGCGCGCGGCCCAGCCAGCCAGCTGTCGAACGCTTCCGTGTCCGTCCAGTGTGGCGGCATGCCCCAGTGATCAAAATCCTTACGGTTGATGCATCCCACGGCGCCCAGGCGCTTGCAGAAGTCGAACTTCTTCTCGCTGGAGACAACGGCAATGGGGAGGCCGCCGAACTCGCGCACCAACTGGATAGCCATCGAGCCGAGGCCGCCGGAACCGCCCCAGATCAGAACCGCATCACCCCGTCGCACCACGTGCGGCGGCCACCCGGCCAG
>JBDSHD010000260.1:0-3265 GCA_039918655.1 Dehalococcoidia bacterium
CGCCGCCTGCGGCCTGGGCGCCGATGCGCTTGTAGTGGTTGTATACGGCGACCGAAAGCACCTTCTTGGCTTGCTCCTGGCCCACCACGTACTCGCTGAGCTGTTCGTAGATGACCTTCGGCGGCGGGATCCGCTGCAGTGGCGTCTTCGGCTTGACCGCCGACCCGGACTCTTCCTGAATGATCTCGCGGCACAACTCGACGCACTCGTCGCAGATGTATACGGCCCCGGGTCCGGCGATCAGGCGCCGGACCTGGTCCTGGTTCTTACCACAGAACGAGCAGTTATACGAAACCTTGTTGCTGCTGCCGCTGCTCTTGGAAGCCATATCTACTCTCGAATACCAGTTTAGCCCTTCGCGCCGTCGCTGGCCGCAGTAACTGGCTGCTTTTCGGGGCTGGGCGACCGCAGAATTTCGTCTATAAGGCCGTACTCCTTGGCCGTCGGTGCGTCCATGAAGAAGTCGCGGTCCGTGTCGTGGATGATCTCCTCCATCGTCTTGCCGGTGTGGTGCGCCAGTATCTCGCGGATCAACTGGTTTTGCCGCAGCACTTCCCGGGCGTGGATCTCGACATCGCTCGCCTGGCCGCCCATTCCGCGGATGATTGCCTGGTGGATGTGGATCGTGCTGTTGGGCAGTGCGTACCGCTTGCCCTTGGTGCCCGCTCCCAGGAGGACGGTCCCCATGCTCGCGCAGCTCCCGACGCAGATCGTCGCAACGTCACACTTCATGAGCTGCATCGTGTCGTAGATTGCCAGTCCCGCGCTGACCACACCACCGGGGGAATGAATGTACATGGTGACATCCTTGTCCGGGTCCTCTCGGTCCAGGTACAGGAGCTGGGCGATGATGACGTTCGCTACCTGGTCGTCGATCGGCGTGCCCAGGAAGACGATTCGCTCCTTGAGCAGCAGCGAGAAGATGTCGAACGCCCTCTCGCCCCGGGCGCTCGTTTCGACGACGTACGGGATGATGTTCTGGATATCGGGCCTCACTTTTCCTCCTCTTTCTCGGTATCGGGCTTTCGCTTCTTTACGCTCTTCTCCTTGGGTGTCTGTCCACTTTTCTTCTTGCTCTTCACGGGCGACTTCGCCCCGTCAGACTGACTTGCAAACTCGGCCAATCGGTCCATTGTCTTACGCGTTAGCAGTGAATTCGCCAGCGACGCCCTAGCCTCCGAGGTTCCGAACAGCTGGCGGTATCGCCCGAGCTGTTCCTCGTCGGCCGCGCCTGCCTGGCTGACCAGGTTCTCTATCTCCTCGTCGATCTCTGCCTCGGCTACCTCCAGGTCTTCGTCCTCCGCCAGCTTGCCCAGCGCCAGAGACCGTCTTACCCGCTCCGTAGCGCTTGGCCGCACCTCTTCACGGATCTCTTGCTCCGTCTTCTTCACCATTTGCAGGTAGCGCTCAAGGTCCATGCCGGTGTTCCGTAGTTGGTCGCTCAGGAAGTGACCTATCTCGCGGTCCACCAATACCGGCGGAAACTCCAGAGTGGCGGCGTTCTCGACAAGAGCGGTCATCGCGTCGTCCCGGAATTTCGCCTCGGACTGCCCATCGACGCGTTCCCGAATGTCGCCACGCAGGCGTTCCATCAAGTCACCGATGGTTGGGAAGCCCTCCCCCACCTGCTGCGCGAATTCGTCATCTGGCTCGGGCAGACGCTCTTCCTTCACTTCCTTTACGGTCAGGTCAATCAACGCGGCCTTCCCTGCCAGTGAGGTGCCACTGTCATCCGGAATGGCGACTGCGACCTGTTTCGCCTCGCCCTTCTTCGCGCCTACTGCACCTTCCGTGAATCCGGGCAGCAGGACGGTCTGGCCTTCCCGCAGATGAAGTTCCGCATCCTCGTCCTGGAACACTTCACGTTCGTCCACGGTAATCCTGACGCCGGCGCGGATGATGTCGTTAATCTGGACCGGCCGTTCCACCGGCTCGTGTATCGCGTATCGCTGCTGCAACTGCTTAAGCGTGGTCTGCACGTCGTTCTCGTCTACTTCCGCCGCCTCGCGCTCGACGCGTATCGACTTGTAGTCGCCGAGGTCAATCGTCGGCCGGATCGGGACCGTCGCCTTGAACGACAGTGGGTCCGCGGTCACCAGCTCGATCTGGGGCTGGCCGATGGCGTCGATGTCAGCCTCCTCGATCGCCTTGTTGTAGGCGTCGGGCACGGCGATATCGATCGCTTCCTCAAGGATGCGGCCGCGTCCGACCTGCCGTTCCAGCATGTTCTTCGGGGCCTTGCCCTTGCGAAATCCGGGTACGTCAATGCGCTGTACCAACTTCCGGTAGGCGCGGTCCATCGACTTCTCTAGTTGTTCTGAGTCGACTTCGATCTCGAGGAGGACCTGGCTCTCCGGAAGCTGTTGTGTCGAGACCTTCACGAAATTCAGTGTAGCATGGGAGTTACGTTTAGAACGACGCTCGCGGCACCTGCTGGGCTAGTCCCCGGACACCGACTCCAAAGGCCACACCATGACGTATTCGTGGTCGTTCTCTTCGGCCACCCAGACCGTCCACAGATAGCGAAACCCCGCCCTTTCATACGACCGTATTGCCCTCTGGTTCGCTGGATTCGGGGCGATCACGACTCCCGTCACATCCGGCCTTGTGAGCACTTCGTTCTCCACAAACTGACGGAGCGCCGCCGCCCCGAGTCCTCGTCCGCGATAGGCGTCCTCACCGATGAACATGTCGATTCCCCACGCGTCCTCATCGTAGTCGAGTGCCACCGCATACGGCGGGTAGTCACCGATGCGGTAGCACTGGATGTAGCCGGCGTCGACCCCTCCCATGACGATTACGTAGCAGAGGGTCGGCTTCTCACCCTGGATCCTGGGCATGTACTCGGCGGCCACCTCCTCGAATTCCGGATAGGTCTTCTTATCCGGATCCAGCCCGTACCACCGCGCCACTTCCGGGTTGTTCAGCCAACGGTGGACCAGCGGCAGGTCGAGCTCGGTGAGCGGCCTGAAGGTGATCTCCACCGTCACTACGCTACCGCCGCCGCGGCGAGAGTACGTCCGTCAACTGGTCCCCCAGCAGGTTGAAGGAGATCACGAGCAGCCCCAGGAATACTGCCGGTACCAAGATCACCTGGAAGTGGGCGCGTACGTTGCTGGCGCCCGATCCCTCGAAGATCATGACGCCGAAACTTGGGTGGGGCGGCTGCACGCCGATCCCCAGGAACGTCAACCCTACCTCGACCGCCGCCGCCCCGCCCAGAGACAGGGTCAGCGCCACCAGCAGCAGGTTCGTCATGTTTGGG
>JBDSHD010000261.1:0-2813 GCA_039918655.1 Dehalococcoidia bacterium
ACGCGAAGGCCAACCCGGACGAGGCTATCGACATCGTGATGGAGTACGCCCCGCAGGAGGACCCTGAGCACCAGCGATACATGCTCGACACCGAGCTCGATATGGCGGAGGGCGGCGATCACCCCGAGCTCAGTATTGGCGCCCAGACAAGCGAACAATGGCAGGCTCTGCATGACTACCTGGTGCAGTACGGCGGGCTGCCAGCGCCGATCGAGGACGTTTCGAGGGTATTCACGGGCGAGTTCCTGGAGTGACGCTTAAGCCCGCAGGACCGACACGGCGCCCCTGAGTGTGGCGATGTTCTCGGCAATCGTAGCGCGGTCGTTGAAGATCGCGCTGGCGGCGACCAGAATGTCCGCCCCGGCCGCTGCGCACCGCTGGGCGTTACCGGGTCCGACGCCGCCGTCGACTTCGATCTGCGCGCGGTAGCCGTTCGCGTCGATCACTCGCCGGAAGTGCTGCACCTTTGGCAGAGCGGCCTCGATGAACGCCTGGCCGGAAGCGCCGGGATTCACGCTCATCACCATCACCTGCTCGATTTCAGGCAAGACCGCATCGAGCGCTGATACCGCGGTGCCCGGATTCAAGCACACTCCAGCGTGTTTACCCCTTGTGTGCACGTCCTCGATGATCTGACGCAGGGACGTCGCCGCTTCAACGTGGACGTTGATGATGTCGCCACCTGCGTCCATGAAACGCTCGATCTGTTTTTCCGGCTCGACCACCATGAGGTGCACGTCGAGCACGAGTTCCGTGTTGCGGCGGATCGCCTCGACGATGGGCCAGCCGATCGTGATCGCGGGGACGAATTGGCCGTCCATCACGTCGATGTGGATGTAGTTGGCACCGGCGGCTTCGCATTGCCGGACCTGCTCCGCGAGGTGGGCAAGGTCAGCCGAGACAATGGACGGAGCGATCTTGATGCCGGTCATGCCTCGGGCTCGTCAAGGCGCTTGCGGGCGTCCGCTAACGCCTGCCGCACGCGGACGGGCGCGGTCCCACCGAGGACGTCACGAGCCCCGATCGAGGCCCGCGCGTCGAGGGCGAGAACATCCTCCTGGAACTCGGGCGAGAATCGGCGGTATTCCTCGAGGGAGAGAGCCGACAGCGCCTTACCGTGAGATTCAGCGTGCTTTACCAGGCCGGCAACGGCCTGATGCGCGTCCCTGAACGCGACTCCTTTGCGTACCAGGTAGTCGGCGACATCGGTCGCCATGAGGTAACCGCCACTTGCCGCCGCCTCGGCACGGTCAGCGTTTACGCTCAGTCCCGGTAGCATCGCGCCCATCACTTCAAGGGAGGACAGAACCGTGTTCGCGGTGTCGAAGAGCGGCTGCTTGTCCTCCTGCAGGTCGCGGTTGTAGGCCAGTGGCAGGCCCTTCAGGATCGTCAGCATCGCGACCAGGTTGCCGAAGACACGGCCGGTCTTCCCGCGAGTGAGTTCGGCCATGTCGGGGTTGCGTTTCTGGGGCATGATGCTCGAACCCGTCGCGAAGTCGTCCGGCAGCCGGATGAAACCGAACTCGTCACTGGACCAGAGCGTGATCTCCTCGCTGAGGCGCGAAAGGTGAGTCATCGTGGTGGCGGCTGCCGCGTGGAAATCGACCACGAAGTCGCGGTCGGACACGGCGTCGATGCTGTTGCGTGAGATGCGGCTGAACCCCAGCTCCTCCGCCACGGACTCGCGATCGATCAGGTAGGGCACGCCCGCGAGCGCACCGGATCCCAGTGGCAGTTCGTCGGCGCGCCCGTAGCACTCTGCAAAGCGCTCGGCGTCGCGGTCGAACATCTCGAAGTAGGCGAGGAGGTGATGGGCTAAGAGGACAGGCTGGGCGCGCTGCAGATGGGTGTATCCCGGGAAGACCGTCTCCACATTGGCCTCCGCGAGCGATATCAAGGCCGACTGAAGCTCCCGGATCTTCTCGGCCGTCAGCCCGCAGGCGTTCATCACGAACAGGCGCACGTCCGTCGCGATCTGGTCGTTCCGCGAGCGCGCGGTGTGCAGGCGGGCGCCGGCGTCACCGATCTTCTCGCGGAGACGGATCTCGATGTTCAGGTGGATGTCCTCCAGGTCCTCCCGCCATTCGAAGTTGCCTGCCTCTATCTCGTCGTGGATGTCTTCAAGGCCCCGCACGATCAGATCTGCGTCCTCGGGCGGGATGATGTTCTGCTTGCCCAGCATCCGGGCGTGGGCGATGGAGGCCGCGATGTCGAACGGGTACAGGATCCAGTCGTAGCTCACCGAGGCGCTGAAGTCGAGCGCGAGCGGGTGTAGACCGCGTGCGGTTGGGCTCTGCGACTTATCGTTGGCCATGTTGGGCTCATTATACGGATGGTCAGCACCCAACCGCCCACCTTGCGCGCGCCATCCGGGGCCTATAGTCTGCGAACCCACGAGCGACTCACCCGGAGGAGGTAGCGATATGCAATACGTTCGACTTGGAAGCACGGGGCTTCGCGTGTCCCGAATTTGCCTGGGAACGATGACCTATGGCAGCAAGCAGTGGCGGGACTGGGTTCTGGAGGACGGCGAGGCGAAGCCGTTCTACAAGCGGGCGATCGAGGCCGGCATCAACTTCTTCGACACCGCGGATGTGTACTCGCTGGGTGCCTCGGAGGAGATCACCGGCCGCGCGCTCAAGGAGTACGCGAAGCGCGACCAGGTCGTGATCGCCACGAAGGTTCACGGGCCGATGGGTGGCGGGCAGAACGACCGCGGCCTTTCACGGAAGCACATCCTGGACTCCATCGACAACTCGTTGCGGAGGCTGCAGACGGACTACGTCGACCTGTACCAGATCCACCGCTGGGAT
>JBDSHD010000262.1:0-4668 GCA_039918655.1 Dehalococcoidia bacterium
CGCGCCAGGTAGCCTCTCCGGAAAGGGCTGCATTGACGTCGTCTGAGTCTGTAGGGGGACGGTGCTGATCCGAGGAGTTGTCGGACACGACGTCACCCGCCTGATCGAAAGTGCGTATATACTCCTCGCCTTCGACCGATTCACCAGGCAGCTCAAGATCTACACCTCCGCTCGTCTCCACGATCCCCACAACGATCTCAGCCCTCACCTCAAGTGAGTCATCGAGGTTCCCGTACAGGCTCTCGCGAAGGGCCACATACACCCCGGCGCTGAACGCCGCCAGGATGAGGGCGAGAAGCAATACGTACCAGAGTGTCAGCCGGACGCGAAGGAGCCGCAGGAATCCCACGTCGTTCTAACCCGCCCCGCGTGCTGAGATCCGGTATCCGATCCCGCGCATCGTGTGGATCAACTTGTGTTCATACTCACCGTCAATCTTTCGGCGCAGGTTCTTCACGTGGACATCGATCACATTCGTCACGTTGTCGAAGTCGTAGTTCCAAACGTGCTCGGCAATCACGGTTCGGGACAACACCTGGTCCGGGTGCCGCATCAGGTACTCCAGCAGGGCGAATTCCTTCGCAGTGAGATCAACGCTTGCGCCCCCACGTGACACGTGGCGCGTGATCGTGTCGAGACTGAGGTCGCCCACTGTCAGCGTCGTCCCGAGCAGCGCCGGCTCCCGGCGGCAGAGAGCGCGCACCCGCGCCAGCAGCTCCGCGAAGGCAAATGGCTTCACAAGGTAGTCGTCGGCCCCGCTGTCGAGGCCCTTCACCCGGTCCTCCACCGCATCCCGCGCTGTCAGCATCAATATCGGCGTCCTCGTCCCCTGGCGCCGCAATGTTTGGCAGACTTCGATCCCGTCCACGCGCGGCAACATCACGTCCAGGATGATCACGTCGAACTCGGCGACGCTCGGCCAGTGCAATGCTTCCTCACCATCCCGCGCCGTGTCGACGCTGTATCCGTTCTCCGCCAGCCCTCGCGCGACGAAATCCGCGATTCGGGGCTCATCCTCGACGACTAATATCCTCATTGCCTGTAAGTGTACGCCGGTGGGATGAAGCGATCGTGAAGAGGCGTGGTGCCGTGTCGGCCGGTCAGGAGGCGTCGGCCGAAACCTGCTCCGGAACCTGCTACTGGTCGACGTAGTACGCCACCCCTTGGCGCACCATGGGAAGAAGTTCTCGGTGCCGATGACCTCGGCGAGGCCTGATCTCTCAAGGCGTCCCCCGACGTCCGCTTTCATCCTCGCCACACCGAAGATCACGCCATTTGCATGCATCTCCTCAACGACGGACCTGAGGACAGCGGACCCCGTGGTGTCGATCTCTGAGATGCCCTCGGCGTTGAGCAAGAACCAACGAATAGGAGGCTCCTGGTCGCTTAAGCAGCAGTTGGATCTGCTCCAAGAAGTAGTTCGAGTTAGCGAAGAATATAGGGCCGTCCATCCGGAAGACGATCAAGCCCGGCTCGGCCTGGCTTACGGTTCCACCCGATATCTCGTGGAACGCGTCTCCACCGGGCTCGCGGCCGAGCACCGCCAGGTGCGGTCGCGCAAGCAACCACAGCACGTAGCCCAGTTGGACTACGACGGCCAGCGCCGTGCCACCGAGGACGCCCAGCAGCAGCACCCCTACCATCGCCCCGACAGCCAGCGCGCCTTCCACCGGGTTCAGGTAGAGGAGGCGGCGCACTTCTTCCCGCTCGATCAATCCGGATGCCGCCACGATGATCACGGCACCAAGGGCCACTGCAGGAAGGTCCTTTAACAGGGTCGTGAAGAACAAGAGGAGCAGTACCAGGAGCCCGGCGGCAAGCAGCTGAACAACGGGCGTTCTTCCTCCAACCGCGTCGTTCACCACCGTTCTTGATTGGCTAGCTCCCGCCGGGAAGCCCTGGAATAATCCGGACGCCAAGTTTGCCATGCCGGTAGCAACCATTTCCTGGTTCGCCTCGACCGTGTACCCGTTCTTCTTGGCAAATACTCGGCCCGTAACCGTCCGGAATCCCCGGATGGGTCCAGGAGCACGGCAAGTCCGGCGACGTACTGATTATGCCCGCATCGATGGAGACCGCCTCGTTCTCCAGTTCTGATCGCGAGATCGCGTCCATTCCGGGGATCTCCATCCTGCGCGTTTCTCCGCCCGCCGGGCAGCCCAGCACCTCAACCGCTGGTGACTTCGCCGCGCGGGTGGCGATCGGTCGCTCGGGCTGACACCAAGCAAACGGAGAGGCGGGCCGCTCATCACAACAGCCCGCCTCAACCGGGGAGGGGTATAGTCTCGGTTAGCGCTACGTCGTCTCAGGCGATGGGCCGCGCTCGCCCTCTGTGCGAATATCCGGTAGCCAGTTAAGCACCGGCGGCAAATACCAGTTCGCTTTGCCCAGAAGCTGCATTGCTGCGGGCACGAGCACCACACGCACGATAGTGGCGTCCAGGATGACAGCAACGCCGAGCCCGAAACCCATCTGCTGGAACATCACGAGGTCACCCAGGGCGAACCCAGCGAACACGCTCGCCATGATCAAGGCAGCGCCGGTGATAATCCCGGCGGTTGAACGCACGCCAAACGCTATGGACTCAGTGTTGTCGCCTGTCTTGTTGAACCGTTCGCGGATCCGGCTGAGCAAAAAGACGTGGTAGTCCATCGAGAGGCCGAATAGGATCGAGAACGTCCACAGCGGCACCCAGGCTTCGATTATGTCCACCTGCTGGAACCCGAGAAGCTCGTTCCCGACACCCTTCTGGAACACGAGGACCATCGCGCCGTACGCCGCCCCTACCGAAAGCAGGTTCATGACGATCGCCTTCAGTGGCACGATCAGGGAGCGGAAGACGACCGTTAGCAGGATGAAGCTGAGCGTGAGGACGAAGGCGATGACGATGGGGGTGTATTCGTTCGTCGTGTCGAAGTAATCGATGTTGGATGCGGTGAACCCGGTGACGTACACTTCCGCGTTCACATCCGCGAACGCCCCGGGGATCAGATTAGAGCGCAGTTCCCGGACGGCGTCCACCGCCGTGCCTGACGTCGGATCCGCGTTCAGCGCCACGGACAAGAGCCCTGTCGAGCCGTCCGGACTCGTCTCGAAGGCTGGCGGCCCGTACAACGGATTCTGCGCGAGCTCCCCCTTCAACCGATCTACACCAGCCTGGACCTCGTCTCGCGTCACGTCACCATCGTGAACAACGATATCGACCGGCGAAACCTCTCCGGCGTTGAACTCCGACTCCATGATCAGGAACGCCCTGTATGCGTCAGTCGTAGGCGGGAGCGTTGAGACACCCGCTGTGCCCGTCTGAATGTCAACGTACGGGATCGCGAGCGCCACAAGGAGTGTCACTGCCACCACGACGCTGATCACGGGGAAGCGCATAACGCGGATCGTGATCGCGTCCCAGAATCCGCCGGGGGGTTCGTGATCCATGTCCTCCAGCTTCCTCCCCAGGAACGGAACACGGAGAGAGTTGACCTTATCTCCCAGAAGCGAGATCACTGCGGGCAGCAGGGTCATCGTCACCGCCATAGATACGAGGACAACGATCACCGCCCCGGCACCGAGACTGCGGAAGATAGTGGACGGCACAAGCAGCATGCCAAGCAGGGCAAGCACAACGGTCAGTCCGCTGAAGAACACCGCCCGGCTCGCCGTCGCACCCGTCGCCTTGATGGCGTCATGCTTGTCCAGTCCCTTCGCCCTTTCCTCTCGGAAGCGCGAGACGATGAACAACGAGTAGTCAATGCCGACCGCCAGTCCCATCATCGTGATCACGTTGGTCACGAAGAATGAGACCTGGAGTCCCTGCCCCAGGAGGGCCGTCACGCCCACAGCGATCACGATCGAAATAACCGCGATGACGATCGGAATGATCGCCGCCGTGAGCGCACCGAAGACCAATACGAGGACGATTAGGGCGATCGAGATGCCGATCACTTCACCCGTCTGCAGATCCTTCGCGGCCACCTCCTGGAATTCCCTGTTAATGCTTGCCGGGCCAACTATCAGGACTTCGAAGTCACCGGCGGCGTCTGCCTTCTCCACCACGTTAAGGACTTCCCCGATGTTGTCATCAGCGTCGAGCGGGCCGCCCGCCATCGTGAAGGGGAGGATGGTGGTGCCCCGGTCCTCCGACACCATCGATTGATCGCCACTCTGGAAGTAGTTCGTCCCGCCGGAGACGATGCCTGGACCAAGCGCCGAAATGCCGTTGAAAACGGATTCGACCTTCGCCTGGAACGCGCCGTCATCAACGGTCAATTCGTCCGACCGGATGATCACGATCTCGTTAACCGGGGTCTCGCCCCTCCACTCCTCCAGCAGCCCGTCTGCCGCTTCCGAGTCCGGATTGTTGGTGATGCGCTGCTCCGTTGTCAACGCGTCTTCCAGTAGGGTGCTGATCGCCACGATCGCGCCGACGAGGACGATGACCCAAGCAACGACAACGAACCACGGCTTGCGCGCGCTCGCCGACGCGAGTGAATCGGTGGAAAGTCGAAAGGCCATTCCTGTCTCCCTCTTGCTTGCCCGTCGGGTTGCGCGCCCGATCTTGACCGGCGACCGGGCTAACTGGCGGGCGCACCCCGACCGGTGCCTTCGGATCGAGTCTAGCGCGCGCCGGCTGAACCGGCACGCAGGTACGGTGCCAACCAAGCACCAAGGGCG
>JBDSHD010000263.1:0-2545 GCA_039918655.1 Dehalococcoidia bacterium
CGCGTTCGGTGATTACGACCTGGTTCTGGTCATCGAAATGCCAGACAACAAGGCGGCCGCGGCGTTCGCCCTGGCCGCTGCGGCCGGGGGGGCATGCAAGAGCATTAAGACCACCCCCTTGCTGACCCTCGACGAGGGCCAGTTAGCGATCCAGGCGGCGGGCGCTACTGGCTACGCCCCACTGGCGTGACCGATGGCTGAGATTCTTGCCGGAAAGGTGGCGATCGTCACAGGCGCCGGTCGCCACAAGGGCATCGGGCGTTACATAGCGCTGGCGCTGGCCCGTGGCGGCGCGGATGTCGTAGTGACTGGATCCGGTCGCCCTCCGGAGACATTTCCGGAGGCCGAACGCGCGATCGGCTGGCGAGATATCGAGTCCGTCGCGGAGGAGATAAGAGCAATGGGCCGCAGGTCACTGCCATTGGTCACGGATATGACGAAGTCAGAAGATGCCCAGCGTCTGACGGACGAGACGGTGAGCGAACTTGGTCGCATCGACATCCTGGTGAACAACGCCGCCGCCGGACGCGGCCAAGACCGCGTGCCCGTGATCCAGTTGGAAGAGAGCGAGTGGCGCCGGGTGCTGGACCTCAACCTGACCGGGGCATTCCTGGTGACCAAAGCAGTGGGGGCGAAGATGGTGGAACAAGGCTCGGGCGGGCGGATCGTCAACATCAGTTCCATACTTGGGCGCCAGGGAATGGTTACGTCCTCCGCTTACAGTGCGAGCAAAGCAGGACTGTTGCTGCTGACGCAGGTGCTGGCGCTAGAGTTGGCGCCGCAGAAGATCAACGTCAACGCCGTCTGCCCCGGCCTCATCGACACCTCCCGGATGGATGATGTGACCGCTCCCGGACCGATCCGAGACATGGTGATGCGAACAACACCGCTGGGCCGTGAGGGTTACCCAGAGGAGGTGGGCGATCTCGTAGCTTTCCTGTGCGGGCCGGGGGGCGATTACATCACAGGCCAGACCATCAACATTGATGGTGGCCGGGTGATGAGCTAGCGCCCAAACTCACGGGTCAGTATTTCACCAGCCCAGGCGCGCGAGTTGGGAACGATGTCCGGTAGTGAGCCAGCAACCTCTAGTTGAGTGAGAAGAAGAGGATGCCGGGTGCCAGGCCGCCGAAGTAACCTGCCTCCGCGACGTTTGCGAACGCTCCCATGAAGACGAGAAAAGTCGCGAATCCGGCGAGATTAGCGATCGCCGCTTCGCGGGTCGTCACTCCCGAGGTCTGCTGTACCGCGACGTGGGCAAAAAGGAAGGCCATACTGAGCGATAGAACGCCGAACGGGATTGCAAGAGGGGCGATCGCGACGAGGACGCTGAGCATGACAGGCGCGAACGCCAGTCCCATTACCCGAACCAGCTCCTGGATCAGCACCTGCGCTCCAAAGGCGCGAACAAGCACCAAGTGAGTCAGGTAGACCCAGACGAAGAACACACCTGCCTGAACTACGGTTCCACCGATGACGCTCTTGACGAACACGTCGGGAGCATCGAGACCAGGGAAGTCCTGCTGGAGGGCCCAGAGCCATGACCCGATTCCTGCGAACAGACTCGCGCCAATAACAACGAGGACGGCACTAGCGGTTGCGGTTCGTTCCTGCCGGACCTCGTCGAACACTGTGAAATCGAAGCGTGCGACGCGGGCCAGCCACCCCGCAAGCACCTGGTAGCCAGAGGGGGCACCGCCACCGCTCCTCCCAGAGCCGCGAAGAGTCGGCTGAGAACGTAGGCGTCGATTCATATTCTGTCTACTTCGCGCCATTCTAGCAGGGTGCCGTTCCTGTGGTCACGAAGAGTCGAAGCCGGAATGTTGACTACAGCGGGCGCTTGTTCGGCATGCCTGGCCGACGCGGAAACGCGTCGGGTGTCTCAGCCACTTTCCTGACAATCACCAACATCGGCGGACCTGGCAGCGGTATTTCAAGACGAAGGGTGACCTCGACCGCGCCGCCTAGCGTGGCGAGCGCGTTCGCGGAAGCGTCGATCTCGGCCTCCATCCGACTTCCCTTGACCGCTGCCAGCACCCCGCCAACCGCGAGGAGCGGCAGCGCCAATTCAAGGAGAACCGGTAAGGGCGCGACAGATCGTGCCACCGCGAGGCGATATCTCTCCCGATGGAGAGGGTCTCGGCCAATCTCCTCGGCGCGTCCGCGAATCACCGTTACGTCCGTGAGTCGCAGTTCCTGGACGACTTCGCCCAGGAAAGCGGCTTTCTTTTGCGTCGCCTCGAGGAGAGTGATCCCGATGCCCGGTCGCGCGATCTTCAATGGCACGCCGGGGAGACCGGCGCCGGATCCGATATCAATAACGGGCGAATTGAGAAGGTTGTTCGACTCTAGTGCGGCCAAGACGGCGAACGACTCCGGGAAATGGCGCTGGTAGAGATCGTCGCGACTTGTCCCGGAGGACATTAGACCGGCCTTCTGGTTGCTCGCGAGGATCAGCGAAGCGTAGGCATCCAGTTGCGCCGCCGGATCCGTGGCGAGGTCGTTTGTTAACTGACCTGATACCGACTCCTTGGAACGCATGGGT
>JBDSHD010000264.1:0-4876 GCA_039918655.1 Dehalococcoidia bacterium
GATCACGGGCGGTCGTCACATCGAGATACAAGTCATCGGCGATTCCCTCGGAAACGTGATCCACCTGGGGGAACGTGATTGCTCGGTGCAGCGGCGCCACCAGAAGGTGATTGAAGAATCTCCGTCGCCAGCCGTTGACGCGGAGTTGCGGGCCAGGATGGGAGAGGCCGCGGTGCGATTGGCGAGGGCAGTGGGCTACACCAACGCGGGGACTGTGGAGTTCATGCTCGATGCCGGCGGGGAGTTCTACTTTCTGGAGATGAATACCCGGCTCCAGGTGGAGCACGGCGTGACCGAGATGCGTACTGGGACAGACATCGTAGAGATGCAAATTCTTGTCGCCTCGGGCGCCCCCTTGCCGTTGACGCAGGAACGGGTGATCTTTCGGGGCCACTCGATCGAGTGCCGTGTTTATGCGGAGGACCCGCTTAACAACTACCTGCCAAGTCCGGGCCCAATCACGCTGCTGCGTGTGCCGGAGGGCCCCCAGATAAGGAACGATATCGGCACGTATGAAGGTGACACGATATCGACCTACTACGACTCCATGATGGCGAAGCTGTTGACCTGGGGAGCGACTCGCACGGAGGCGATTGAGAGGATGCAGGGCGCGCTGGCGGAGTACCGGGTGGAGGGGGTGAAGACTAACCTGCCCCTGCTACGCACCGTGGTCGCTCATCCGACGTTCCGGAGTGGCCAGGTGACAACGAACTTCCTCGACCAGGAGTTGGATACGGAGGCGATCACAGCGGTCGCTGTAGACAACGTGTACCTCGCTGCGTTCGGGCTGCTGGCGCTGGGTCTGGACGATCCGGACCCCTGGCGAGCCGCCGGAGCTATCCGCGCTGGCGGCATGGCCCGTGTCGACCTCACTCACTCCGGTCTCTTGCACCGGATCCAGGGGCAGCGGGAACCGGGCACGCTGGACAAATGGATCGTCTCTGTCGACGGCAGGGAGCGGCGTGTGCGGTTCGCCAGGGCGCATGAGGACCGGCTCGTGATGGAGGACGGCAACCAGAGCCTGTCGAGCCGGGTCTGGCTCACTGAGAGCGGGATCGCCGTGACGCAGGGAAACCGGACTTACGTCCTCTCCTGGGGGTTCAGTGGGCACTCCCGAGGGCCCACCGAGTCGCGCCGGGCGCACGTGCTGACGGCGCCGATGCCGGCGCTGGTTTTGAAGGTGATGGTGAAGGCCGGCCAAAAGGTGAGCGCTCACCAACCCCTGGTGGTGCTTGAGGCGATGAAGATGGAGCACTCGATAGAGGCGCCACACGATGGGACGGTCAAGGTTGTGCATTGTAAAGAGGGCGGCCGTGTCGGTGATGGGGATATCCTCGTGGAGATGCAGCAGGATACCGCGGAGTGAATTGGCCTGAATCGGTTGTCATAACTGAAGTGGGCCCGCGGGATGGTCTACAGAACGAAGCGAACCCGATCCCGCTGCCGGATAAGATCAGGCTGGTTGACGCGCTCTCGCGGACAGGTCTCACGCGCATCGAAGCTGCGTCGTTCGTCCATCCGAAGGCGATCCCGCAGATGGCCGATGCGGGGGAGTTGATGCAGGAGATAGAGCGTCGCGAGGGCGTGACGTACGTGGCGTTGGTCCCGAACCAGGTGGGGGCGCGGAATGCGTTGGCGGCGCACGCGGACGAGGTCGCGGTGGTGGTATCGGCGAGCGAGTCTCACAACAAGGCGAATATCAACCGGCCGGTGGCGGAGACGATGGAAGAGATCGGGACGATCGCGGCGTTGTGCGCGGACGCGGGCGTGCCGTGGTCGGGGTATATCTCGACCGCGTTCGGCTGCCCGTACGAAGGAAAGGTGGCCCCGGAAGCGGTTCTGGCACTCGCCCGGAAGCTGCTGGACGCGGGCGCAGGCGGCATCGCGTTGGGCGACACGACCGGGATCGCGGAGCCGCGGCAGGTGTTTGCGCTGAGCGAACGGTGTGCCGAGGTGGTTGGTGCGGAACGGTTGCGGATGCACTTTCACGATACGCGGGGCCGTGCATTGGCGAACGTTGTGGCGGCGATGCAGGCCGGCATCGCGCAGTTCGACGGCTCGATCGGCGGCCTCGGTGGTTGTCCCTACGCGCCGGGGGCGTCCGGCAATGTAGCGACGGAAGATATGGTCTCGATGCTGGAGGCGATGGGGATCGCCACGGGCGTGGACATGGAGGCGCTGTTGGGCGTTGTGCGGCTGGCGGAAGAGATAGTTGGTCGGACGCTGGACGGGCGCGTTAAGCGGACGGTGTAGTCGTCCCTCGGGAAATTCAGGACTTGAACGCGCCTGTGTGCTAAAGTGCAGTCTCGCTGGAACGAGAGGAGAGACATGGGCGAGACGTACGAAACGATCACTTACGAGAAGAAAGGCCGGGTCGCTTTGGTGACCTTGAACCGGCCGGACAAGCTGAACGCCTGGAACCCGAAGATGGAGATGGAGTTCCTGGATGTGTTGGAAGTCATCAACCGGGACCCGGCAGTGCATGTGGCGGTTGTCACGGGCGCCGGGCGCGCGTTCTGCGCCGGCGGCGACATTAGCAGCTTCAACGAAGGGCTGAAGGGTGGCCGATTCGGGCCGAGCAGCCGGCCGACGCCGCTGACGGCGGACGACGGCAGCCCAGAGGTGCCGATCGCGCTGTCCCGCAGCAAGCCGATCATCGCGGCGATCAACGGGCACTCGGTTGGCATCGGCCTGACGATGCCGCTGGCCTGCGACATCCGCATCGCCTCCGACCGGGCCAAGTTTTCCGCCCGGTTCGTGAAGGTGGGACTGACTCCGGAGTGCGGCAGCACGCACTATCTACCATTGGTGGCCGGGCTTGGCAATGCGTTGTTCATGGCGCTGACGGGACGAATCATCGAAGCAGACGAGGCGTTGCAGCGCGGCCTGGTGGACAAGGTGGTGCCCCACGAGTCCTTGATGGACGAGGCGATGGCCCTGGCGGAAGAGATCGCGGGGAACCCGCCGTCTGCGGTGTGGTCCGCGAAGTGGATGATCCACGAGAACGTGAACGAATCGGACATGCGGCGGGTGGTGACTCGTGAAGGGTTCTCGATCCGCGCGGCGCGAGGGGTGCCCGACCACGCGGAGGCCGTGAAAGCCTTCCTCGAGAAGCGAGAGCCCAACTTTGGCCAACCGGCGGCGACCGCCTGATGCGCTGGGGATTAACCTACCCACTGCAGGGCATACCGCTGTCTCAGCATGGCCCGATCCTGCGCGAAGCGGAGGAGCTGGGATACACCGACGCTTGGTCTGCGGAGGTGGATTCCAACGACGCGTTCACGCCTCTTGCTGCGTTCGCGGCGTGGACGGAGAAGACGCGGCTGGGTTGCGCCATCGCCGGAATCTACAATCGGACGCCCACTCTGCTGGCGCAGACGGCGGCAGCAATCGAAGAGCTGGCGCCTGGCCGCTTGGACGTCGGTATCGGCACGAGCTCGCCGGCGATAGTCGAGCGCTGGAACGGGGTGAAGCTGGAAGAGCCGATGCGGCGCACTCGCGACACCATCGCCTTCCTCAAGCAAGCCTGGAGCGGTGAGAAGGTGACGATGCAGGTGGGCCCTTACGACGTGAAAGGGTTCCGGCTGGGCAGACCGCCGTCAACGCCGCCGAAGCTGCACCTGGCGGCGCTCCGTGAGGGGATGCTGAAGTTAGCGGGACGGACTTGCGACGGAGCGATCACGAACTACATCTCGCCGGACGATGCCCCCGGTATCGCGAAGATAGCACGCGATGCGGCAGCGGGTGCCGGCAAGGATCCGGAAAAGTTCGACCTGGCGTGCCGGATCTTCGTGATCTGGACGGAAGACCGGCAAGCGGCGGAGATGATCGGCCGTTTCATCGTGTCGGCGTACCTGACGACGCCGTTCTACTACGCGTTCCACGAGTGGCTGGGCCGGGGCGAGATACTCGCGCCGATGATGAAGGCCTGGCAGGAAGGCGACCGCCAAACGGCACTGGGCCTGGTGCCGTCAAACGTGATTGACGATATATTCGTGTTCGGCAGTCCTGAAGAATGCCGCAACAAGATCAAGGCGTACGTGGAGAACGGGATCACGACGCCGATCATCAACATCATCCCAACGGCGCGCGACCAGGAGGGACAGGCGAAGCAATCGCTCGACGCCTTCCGGGCGCTGGCGCCGAAGTAGCGGAGGAGCAACATGGCCGATTACACGCTGAGCCCCGAGATTCGCGAAATACGCACGAACGTGACGCGGTTCATGGAGGAGCACGTCTACCCGAACGAGCACATCGTCGAAGAATCCGAAAACGGGTCGGCGGAGCCTCTGATCAAGGACCTGCAGGCCAGGACGAAGGCGATGGGCTACTGGGCACCGCACCTGCCGAAGGAAGCTGGCGGAATGGGGATCGGCTTTATGCCGTACGTTTACATGAACGAAATCCTGGGCCGCAGCTACCTCGCGCCTCGGGCGTTTGGGTCGCAGGCGCCGGACTCAGGCAACGCCGAGATCCTCTGGCAGTTCGGTTCGGACGATCAAAAGGCGCAGTGGCTGAAGCCGCTTGTGAACGGCGACATCCGTTCCTGCTTCTCGATGACCGAGCCGGAGGTGCCGGGGTCCGATCCGACGACGCTGCAAACGCGAGCGGTGCGAGACGGCGATGAATGGGTGATCAACGGCCACAAGTGGTTTACCAGCGGCGCGATCGGCTCGACGTTCGCGATCGTGATGTGCGTCAGTGACCCCGACGCCGAGGCGCACCGGCGGATGAGCCAGATCATCGTTCCCCTCGACACGCCGGGCATGGACATCGTTCGGCCGGTACCGGTGATGGGCGAGACACGGGGCAACCACTGCGAGATCACCTACAAAGACGCGCGCGTACCGGTGACGAACACGCTGGGCCGCCCCGG
>JBDSHD010000265.1:0-2821 GCA_039918655.1 Dehalococcoidia bacterium
CCCGATCGATGCGCGGAAGCTCAGCCGGGTCCTGAAGAGCTGACTGCAAGCGCCATCCTGTAACGAGGGACCACGATCATGTGTTCATCAATCAGCAACGATTGACTGCTCATGATAGTAGCAATGAAATTCGCTGATCGTAGAACCCGCATCATGGTTCCGGAGAAAGGTATCTGGATTGACCGCCAACGGTAACCACATCACGAACGGCTGGTATCTCGTCTCCAGCCACGGGTCTGTCCTCTTCTACATCGCAGTGCACCCGGAGTGCACGATTAAGCAGATCAGCGAGGACATGGCCCTGACCCAACGCACCATCTGGGGCGTGATCGGCGATCTCCGCCGCGCTGGGATGCTCCACATCCGCCGGGAAGGGCGTCGCCACCACTATCAGATCAACCTGGACGCCGATTTCAAGCACCCTACGCTCAAGGGGCTACCGCTCCGCCTAATCCTGGGTGAGTTGGTGGAGCGTCACGCCATGCAGCCCCGCAGCGTCAGCCTCACGGCCTAGTCTCGGACCGGTCAGCGATTGACACGCTCCTTCGGGAGTGTTAGATTCCCAGATACAAATCGAATACGAACTTATCCAGAGAGGTGGAGGGCAACGGCCCTGTGAAGCCCGGCAACCAGTCCTAAGTGACAACGGTGCCAACGCCGTCCCCGGCAATTCGGGGAACGATAAGGAGCGTGGACCTCTTCTGGCACAGAAGAGGTTTTTTTATGGACATCAGGCACAGGCACCCGAGACGAATGGCGATGACGCGGGCCTCCGCGCTCGGCGGAGGCCCTAACCGCTAACCAGTCTTAGACGTTCCAAGGAAGGAATCATCATGCCTGACCCGGGTACTATCGAGGGCACCTTCGCCAGGAGCCTTAAATGCCGCGAGTGCGGCCAAGAATATCCGCTAGAAGCCACCAACGTTTGCGAATTCTGCTTCGGGCCGCTGGAGGTCTTCTACGACTACGACGCGATCAGGAGTCACCTGACCCGCCAGAGGATTGAAGCCGGCCCTCCCACCATGTGGCGATATGCTGCCCTACTGCCGGCGGCCGCCGAAACGGCCGTTGATATCGGTACCGGCTACACTCCACTGATCCGCGCCGGCAACCTGGGACGTGCCCTGGGCCTGAATCGTCTCTACATCAAGAACGACTGCCAAAACCCCACCTGGTCGTTCAAGGACCGCGTCGTCTCTGTCGCGAGCAGCGTAGCGCGCGGTTTCGAGTACGACACGCTCGCCTGCGCCTCAACAGGTAATCTCGCGAACAGCGTATCGGCGCACGCCGCCCGTGCCGGCATGAAGGCTTGTGTCTTCATCCCCTCCGATCTGGAGCGGGGGAAGGTCATCGGTTCCGCCGTTTACGGCCCAACCCTGGTGGCCGTCAACGGTAACTACGACGACGTAAACCGCCTGTGCAGTGAACTGGGCGATCGTTACCCGTGGGCGTTCGTGAACATCAACGTCCGCCCCTACTACGCAGAGGGCAGCAAGACGCTGGGCTACGAGGTTTGCGAGCAGTTGGGCTGGAGGGCGCCCGACCACTGCATTGCACCGATGGCCAGCGGGTCCCTCTTCACGAAGATCTATAAGGGAATCAAGGAGCTTGCCTGGCTGGGATTGATCGACTGGACCGGAACGCGGATGAGTGGGACGCAGGCGCTGGGTTGCTCACCGATCGCCGAAGCCTGGAGCCGCGGCAGCTTTAACATTCGCCCGCAAAAGCCGGATACCATCGCGAAGTCGCTGGCGATTGGCAACCCGGCCGATGGATACTACGCTTTGAAGATCATGAAGGACACCAACGGGTCGGCGGCCGCGATCACAGACGAAGAGATCGTGTCCGGGATCCAGCTTCTGGCCGAAACCGAGGGGATCTTCGCCGAGACTGCTGGCGGCGTTGTCATCGGCGGCCTCAAGCGCCTTGTGGAAAACGGCACAGTCCATCCTGACGAGGTCGTCGTGGCGTTCATCACCGGCGCCGGCCTCAAGACCCAGGAGGCTGTCGAGCCCGCCCTGAAGCCGGCGCTCACGATACAACCGACAATAGAGTCGTTCGAGAGCGCTTACGCCGTTCGCGCACCGGTCACAGCCGGGAAGGCAGGCTAGAAGAATGACCAGGCAAAGAGTTAAATTCACTTTCGTTCAAGAGCTAATTAAGGAGCCCGTGATCTGGAAATTGGGCCGTGACTTCGCGATCGTTACCAACATCCGGCGCGCCGATGTGACAGACCAACGCGGGTGGGTGGTCCTGGAACTGGACGGTGAGCGAGACGAGATCGAACGGGGTCTGGACTGGGTACGCGATCAAGGTGTACGCGTTGACCCCGTGTACGAGGATGTAGTGGAAGGATAATCGATGGCGATCACAGTACGAATTCCGACACCGCTTCGGAAACTGACGAGCGAGCAGGACATCGTCGAAGCCGCAGGCGACACACTGGCCGAGATGATCGACAGCCTTGAGGCGACCTACCCGGGTCTTAAGGAGCGCTTGTGTGACGAGACTGGCGACCTGCGCCGGTTCGTGAACATCTACGTAACTGGCGAAGACGTCCGGTTCGCGGAGGGCGTGGCAACGAGGCTGAACGGCGGCGACGAGGTCAGCATCGTTCCTGCTGTCGCCGGCGGCGCCTGATCCACATCCGGTCGCCACAACAGCATTGACGTTTTTCGCCAGCAGTTCATAATTGACGTGAACCCTAGGCAGCCGTTGCCCATGTCCGATGCGGCCCGGACAGAGATGGAGTCCCGTGGACGATTCGGCTTTCGCCGACATGTTGAGCAGGAGCCTCGCGCTACTGGAAGCGGGGGAGGAC
>JBDSHD010000266.1:0-3815 GCA_039918655.1 Dehalococcoidia bacterium
GAGGCCTTCAAAGGTGGCGAGGGGGCCCGCTTGCTTCATTCCAGCGAGGCGGTCGGCCGGGTAGCCGGTACGTATCGCTTCTTCAATGAAGCGGGGCATGTCGGCGTCGCCCTGGAGGCGCAAGCCGGAATCGAGGCGGTTTCCGAAGTAGGCGCGACCGTGGCCCGGACCCTGTGGGAAGTACAGGGCGCACTGCCCGAAAACCGGATTGAAGACGAGGACGGACGAGGAGCCGTCGTCGGGCATGCCTTCGACGAGGACGCCGCCGACCAGGTTGCCTGCCGGGATCTGCTGCGACTGGAACCCGCCCCAATTGCGGGCGACGGAGTTTCGGCCATCGCAGGCTACGACCAGGCGAGCTGTCTTTGTCTCGGAGCCACCGTCCCATTCGATCTCCACGCTGGGCTCGGATCCGGGTGCGGCGTTGCGGACGCGAGCGCCGCGGCGTACTTCCGCACCGGCTCGTTCGGCGGCGTCAAGAAGGGCTTCCTGCATCTTCGGGTGGTACATGGTGAGTTGCTGTTCGCCCTGTGGCGTCGTTTCCGCCGGGTTTCGCGGGGGCAGCGGCGCCGGCCCTGCGAAGGTCGTCATCATGTCCGGCTGGTAGCCGCCAGCAGCCATGAGGGTGTCGAATAACCCCAGCGTGCGAGCTTCGGCGACGCCCCAAGGGGCGATCCACTCACCGCGGACGCGGTCCTTGAACTGGGTCTCGCGCTCACCGACGAGTACCTTGTACCCGCGCTCGGCCATCGCTTTCGCGAGCGCCGACCCGCCGACGCCACCGCCGATCGTGATTATGTCGTAGTCAGGCATTTGTTCCCTCCGCGCGCAAGATAGCACCGGTGGCGCTCGCTCGTCCACGTTGTCAGGGTGATGTTACAGGTGTAGCTGTCGCTGAAATGTGATGCGGTTCACGGCAAGTGGACGATATACAGGTGCATCGGGTCTTCGAATCCCTTGAGTGCCGAAGAGTTGACTACGGGCAGCGGAGGAGGTTGCTTTCCGGCGCGGTCGCGAACAGACCTCCAGTCGGATTAACTGCGTAAGACTGATGCATTCGCCACGGATATTCCGCGTTGTAAGATCAAGTTTTTAGGTATCGTTGCACGCCTGTTGTCTGGTGGCAGTCCCAGCCGTCATAGTGCGTTAGCGACCAGCACAAACCTTGACTACTTCCTATGAGTGAGGGAACCGAGTGGTCGTACTGATAGGAATGCACAGTTGCGTGATAGAGGTCGACCTGTAGGGAGCATGCCCGAACACCAGGCACAAACCGGCAGGCCCAAAATTGAGTGTAAAAGCTGCAGGCGTCATTTCCGGAGCAACTCTCATGACCAGTGTAATAGAAGTCGTTTTCCCACACCCCCGTACCGGAGGTATTTCTGTGGATGTCCGCCCAGGAGATGACGCCATTGCCCCCATCGTGGGCGCTGGTGCTGTCCTAGAATCCGACCCATCCGGCTATGACAACCGCAAGAACCATGAGGCTATCCGTACTCGCTGTTTCATCGCTGCGTCACCTCGCTAACGTTCGCGGGCACCTGAATCATTTGCGGGACAGAGTTTGCAATTGCTGGTAGCTGACATCCTGCAGGGAGCTCCAGATTTACCAGCCCGGTCGCGGCGTTTGCCTCAAGAACATCACCGCAAGCATCTGGCAACTGAACCTCTATCGGGGGTCCTGCGAGCGCTATAACAAGTCTGACGTTCCCTTGCTCATCCTCGAAGCAGTTGAGGGAGACAGGCGGCGATTGTTTCCGAATCGGTTGGCTCAACTCGGATTCATGCTCCGCCAGGTAGCCTCTAATAATTGCCGTCGCTCCAGCCTGGTCCAGCTTGGACCCCAAACATTCGTCGCGAAGGAAGTAGATGTCGGTCTCTTTGGGAGACACCTGCGTCCAAGGCTTGCCTGTCGCCGGGTCTTGCGACAGAGTCGTGGAAGTCCAGTCCCCGACATTCGGAACCGAACCTTTCTGCTCTGAGGAGTCTGGTGGCGGCCCCTTCGAGCCGAGTCCCGCACTCTTCTCGGGTGCGATCAGATCAGCCCAAATCCCCGCCACACTGAGTGGGGCGGCGACCACGACGGCCAGCAGTAATGCGGCGAGTACTCGCAGTCTCATCTCGTCACCTCCAAGATGCGTTGGCGGAATTGTGAGCGATTCGGTCGAACCCTACGCTAAACGAGGGAGGGGGGGTCAAGTGCTTTATGTCTATTGCACCGGGTTTCTGCTGGAAGTGTTTCTCAGACCCGCTACGAATACCGAGCGGGGGCGATATACTGCGCACCATGCGCATTGTCGTCTACGGCGCCGGAGCGATTGGCGGAGGTATTGGCGCGCGGCTTCACCAGCACGGCCACGATGTCGTGTTGATCGCGCGCGGACCGCACCTGGAGGCGATCCAGCGGGGCGGGCTTACTCTGCGGACGCCGGACGAGACGGTGACGCTGCGCGTGACTGCGGTGGGACATCCTTCGGAGATCGACTGGCGCCCGGACGATGTCGTGCTACTGACGATGAAGTCGCAAGATACGCAGGCGGCACTCGAGACGCTCAGGGATGAAGCCGGGGACGTGCCTGTAATCTGCGCACAGAACGGGGTGGCGAACGAGCGAATGGCGGCGCGGTTGTTCTCGCAGGTGTACGGGATGGTGGCGTGGATGCCGGCGACGCACCTGGCCCCGGGCGAAGTGATCATTCATTCGGCACCGGCCTCGGGGCTGTTGGACGCCGGGTGCTACCCGGAGGGCGTGGACCACCTGATCGACATGGTGACGAGGAAGCTGAGCGAGAGTGGTTTCGTTGCACGGCCAGACCCCGCGATCATGCGGATGAAGTACGCAAAGTTGCTGACGAACCTGGCGAATACCGTGCAGGCGTTGTGCGGGAACTCCCCGGCGGGCACGATCGTGACGCGACTGCGAGACGAGGCGCTAATGGCGTACGACGCGGCAGGCATCGACTCGGCGACGGTCGAGGACTTGCGGGGGCTTACGGACCAGGTCTCGATACGTCCTGTCGAGGGGGTGGAGATGCGGGCAGGCGGCTCGACGTGGTAGAGCATGACTACTAGGCGGTCGCTCGAAACCGACTACCTCAACGGGGAGATATCAGTGTTGGGGACGCTGCATGGTGTGCCGACGCCGGTGAACCGGATGGTGCAGATCGTCGCGGCGGAAGCTGTGCAGGAGCGACGCGAGCCTGGGAGCTATACGGTGGAGGAGTTGCTAGGGCGAATCGGGGAGTAGAGACGTCCCGACGGGACGTCTCTACAGCACTTGCGTCAGCTCACTCTCCCCCGAGGGGCAGGTCACGATGACCTGCAGCTACTGACAGGACGGCTGCCCCAGGGCACGTCATGGATCCCCGCCTGCGCGGGAATGACGGGGCGGTCGCCGGTAGGATTCGACTAGGGAATAACCGCGTCGGCTTCGATTTCCACGAGCATCACGGGCTCGACCAAGGCTTTCACCTCGACGACTGTGGCAGCGGGGCGGATGTCGCTGAAAGCTTCGCCGTGGGCGCGGGCCACTTCGTCGAAGCGGGAGACGTCGGTGATGAAGGTGCGGGTGCGCACTACGTCTTTAAGGGTCGCGCCGGCCTGTGTGAGCGCCTTCTCGACGTTGCGAATCGCCTGCGCGGTCTGGGCGTACATATCGCCCTCGCCGACGATCGTGGCGTCGTCACCCCAGGCGACGGTGCCGGAGACGTAGATATGGTTGCCGACGCGTACGGCGCGTGAGTAGCCGAAGACGGGCTCGTAGGGCGAGCCGGAGGAGATGAGCTGGCGATCTGGCATGGCTTTGTCCTTTCGCT
>JBDSHD010000267.1:0-3556 GCA_039918655.1 Dehalococcoidia bacterium
CCGGCCCTCCATCCGTTGCTTCGTCTCTCGCTCAGCAGCGGAGATGGCAACGCAGGCAAACTGCGCACCGGTCTCCTTCGCTAAACGCGCCGCCGCTCTGCGGTCACTACGCCGAAGGAAGGTCGCGTCCAAGATCACCGAGCGACCATGTTTCAGACTTTCGCGCGCCTGATCAAACATGGCGCGGTAGGTGCGTTCGGTCATTTCGGCGGAGTATATCCCGGCGCGGTATTCTTCCGTGGCGGGCGCGTCCGGATTCATGCCGAGCAGTCGCTTCCGAATCACGTCGGACGACACGACCTCCGCGCCGAGTTTCTGCGAGAGTTTCGCAGCGACGGTGGACTTGCCGGAACCAGATAGTCCACAGGCGATCACAAGGTACGCCGGGGGCAGCGACTTCGCGTACTCGACCGCCAAATCAAAATAGCGCCGCGCTCGTTTCGCCGCCTCGCGCTTCTCCTTTTCGGGCACCTCCGGCAGGTCGAGGAGGAAACTCTCGACCTTTCCCCGGACACAGGCGTTGTAGGCGGCGTAATAGGGCAAGACGTCGCCCAAATCCTGATCATCGGCCAGCGCCTTGTATCGGCTAACAAACGCCTCCGCCAGGCCCTTGTGACCGCGATACTCAAGGTCCATCGCCAGGAAGCTGACGTCCCGCGCGCCATCAACCATCATGATCCGGCGATTGAACTCCACGCAGTCCAGGATGCAGATGCAGTCTGTCGTGTCTTCGTCACACGTGAAGCAAACAGCGTCGGACCTCAAGTCGGAGTGACACTCGCGGATCCTCAGTTCATCCACCCGTCGCTTCATCACATCGGCTTTACGAGCATAGAACGCCTGCAGGTAGGCGCGAAGGATCGCGTCCTGGTCCTTCGTGATCGTCCGCCCGATGAAGGGCTGCCACTGGCGCACGTTCTCGGCACAGTTATAGCGGATCGCCCAATCTCCGTAGCGGGCGATCCTGGGACTCGTTTGCGCAGATTTGTGGAATGGCACGAGCTTCTCCGCCACAGCGGCAACCATCTCTACCGTCACCTGACCGCGTTCGAGCAGGTTGTGCATCATCCGCTCCTCCGGCAACCGCTTCATCCAGACCGCGTACTCAATGATCTTCCCCCGCCTGCCGTTCGCATGAATCGTACCCCCGTCGTCCCGGATCGGAACCACGCCGAGGTACACGTCCGAACAAAGCCGCCGGTTCAACGTGACCTCCCGGCCGCAGTAGTAGCGGCGGCGCGCCAGCGACGAATAGTTCAGGAACCCGAAATTTACCGATTTCTTGATCTTGTACACATATTCGCCGGCGAGGAACACGTACGAGATGTGCGTCTGCAACATCTCCACCCGATCCACCGGATGTGTGTACGTCGCAGGATTCAGCATCGCGGTTACGATTGGCGAGTGGTCAGTGGCGAGCACGAGTCCCAAGTATAGGGGCCGAAATTTGTGCCGCCAGATCCGCGACAAATCCCGCGACTTGGTGTAGGCTACGCGGCACAACGCTGAACCGCGGGCTAACCGCACACAAGATCATCCGGAGGCCGTTTCGCCCATGGTTGGTTTCGGTAAGACAGGACATAGTCGGGGTTTCGACAACCCCGGCTTTTTGTTTTCTAAAGGAGTTGCTCAGTGAGACCCGAGACAAAGTCCGCGATCAAGGAAATCCAGGCAGACCGCGACAGCGGCGCCCGTGAGCACGCCCTCGCCGCCCTGCGCGCCCTCCAGACCATCACCGTCGATTGCACCGGGGAAGAGCTGCGTGATGAGTGCCGCCACATGGCCCTCTCCCGCCCCACAGACGCCGCGATAGAGAACGCGGTCGCGTCCGCCTGGACCAGATACCTCGAAACTGGAGATGGCCCAAACGCTGTGAGCGCGACGATCGAATCCATCGAGATAGCGCCGGAAGAACTCAGCCTCGCCGCTCGAAAGGTCCTCCCGTTCGGAACATTGATGACCCTGAGCTACTCATCAACGGTGATCGATCTCCTGTCGCGGTTGACACCGCGGCGCGTCATTGTCTCGGAGACTCGTCCGAACAACGAAGGTCTGCGCCTTGCCAAGGCGCTGGTTCGATCCGGCTGGTCTGTAACCCTGATAACAGAAGCCCAGATGGCGCTGTTTGCTCACGAAGTCGACGCGGTGGTCGCCGGCGCTCACACGATCTTGCCGGAAGGCGACCTCGTCAATCGCATGGGAACCAGGCTCATGGCCCTGGCCGCTCGTGATGCCGACGTGCCGTTCTATGCTATCGGCGAGACGATGAAGGTCGCCGCCCCTTCGGAACCCGTACCTTTTGCCCCGCAAGAAGGTAAGGCACGTGAAATCTGTGATGAACAATGGCTTGAAGTCCGCAACGTCTACTACGAGGTCACGCCGTCGCGACTGATAACGTCGTACATCACAGAACAGGGAGTGCTCGATCCTTCGGACGTGCAGCGCTTCTCAGGAGAGGCCGAGAAGCGGTGGCAGGCATTGATGAACTCGCACGAACTCTAGCCGCCGGCAGGTTCGGATCGCCGCAGACCACACGGTGATTCACCGATCGTATTTGCTGTCAAACTACTGGTCAGTCTCGACGCTAGCCGCAGCGCCTCGTAACATTTGCAATACGCCCGCCAGGTCGCGGGCGTATTGATTGAAGGAAGATACTGAACATGGACCGAGACTACTACGCCATACTCCAGGTGCGCCGTAGCGCCAGCCAGGACGAGATCGAACGGGCTTACGAGCGCCTCTCTGCCCAGTACGATCCCGAGACCAGCAAGAAGCCAAAGGCTGCGCAAAGGCACGCCGAGGTTACTGAAGCCCACGAGGCATTGAGCGACCGCGAGCGGCGCAAGCAGTACGACCGCGAGCTTTCCAGACGTGAAGCAACTCCCGGCTCTATCTCCCCGTCCGAAGCGCTCTCGAACCGTTTCGTCATCGCCAGTGCCGTGACCATCGTTGCCAGTATCATGGTCGTCCTCGCTGCCATCCTCCTATTGGGCGGAGACGACGGAGACGAGACCGTCGCTGTTGTGACCGGATCACCCAGTGTCTCGCCGTCACCCGCTCCCGACAGCCCGCCTGAACTGGCGGGCGAACCGGTCACTACGGAGAGCGGTCTGCAGTACATCGACATCGTTGTCGGTACGGGCACGCAACCAACCGACACGGATTCGGTCGAGGTCTGGTACACGGGGTGGCTACAAGACGGTGGGACGAAGTTCGACAGTGCGGTGGACAGGGGAACGCCATCAACCTTCGCTGTCAGCGGCGTGGTTCCCGGTTTTTCCGAGGGAATCAAGGGCATGAAAGTGGGAGGCCAGCGCCGGCTTATCATCCCCCCTGAACTCGGCTACGGTGATAGTGGTAGCGGCACTTCAGTGCCCCCAAACTCCACCCTTATTTTCGATGTCGAACTCTTGAAGGTGATCCCGCCCGCCACGCCGGTGGCGACGGCCGCGCCGACCGCAGTTCCGACGCCGACGCCGGCACCCTGATCTAGCGCGACCGGCCGTCCACAAGGGCCCCGGCCAACAGCTCGTCGAAGCGGTCGAGAGCCTGGTTC
>JBDSHD010000268.1:0-2930 GCA_039918655.1 Dehalococcoidia bacterium
CTCGCCATGGCAAGCCACGCAGGTGGCCGCATAGACCTGCTTCCCCGCCAAAGGATCGGCTGCGCGTGCCAGCAGCTTGAGCTTCAAGGTTCCGCCGCCCTCGAGTTTCTCGCCGACGGCGATGCCGGTCGAAAGAAACCTCAGATAGGACATCATCGCCTTCATCTCTTCGCCGTCGAGGGGCAGCTTGCGGCCATTCATGCTCCGTTCCATGCACCCGTTGATGCGCTCCTCGATGGTGGAGACCGCGTCTTCACGCCCGCGGTACTGCGGGAAACTCACGAACGTGCCCACCCATGGGTTGCCGAACTTGCGGCCGCCCGCATCGACGTGACAGCTCACGCACGCCAGGTTGTTTCCTGCGTAGCGCTTGCTCACCTGCTTCACTTCAGGTCCGAGGTGCTTGTAGGTTTCGTCCATGAGCGCCTTCCCCTGGCGCACCATCTGGCCGAACCTGTCGTCGGGCAACTTACCGACGTCGGGCGCCTGCCAGTCCTTCTCGGCCTGAGCCGGGGCAGTCGTGGAAAACCCGGTGACTATGACCAATCCAGCGATAAAGATTCCGGCTCGATTCATTGCAATCCCCTCTAAACTGTTCGGCAGCATGCCGAGCCTGCACCGGCGCCGCGATTGGGCCGAGGCCGATCCGTACATGGATTTCTCTGCGGTTGGGTTTGACGCTGCTTCGTGGATCTCGCTGAGCGTCAGACCGGTCCAGTTGGTCGACGTTCTACGCTCCGGCTCTTTTCGAAGATTTATCCTGACGAGGCGAGGTAATGGACGTCATCTCACACGGACTCTGGGCTGCCGCCCTGGGCGAAACCCTCAGGCGGCGTGGCCTCGCCACGAAAGGGCAAGTGGCCGGGGCTGCCGGCTTCGGGCTGGCGCCCGACCTGGTGGCGCTGGTTCCGGTCTCCATCTGGGCCATCGGTTCGGAGTCCGCCGTCGAGGCAGTTCGTGCATACGTGTTCGCGCTGCCAGGCACCGAGCCGGCCATGGCTCCATGGGCTCACATCCTCGAGCACAACATCCATTGCTCGGCTCACAGCCTGATTGTTTTCAGCCTGGTCACCCTCATCAGCTTCTGGAAGGTGCGCTGGCTGCTCGTGCCGCTCGCGGGCTGGGGGCTTCACCTGGCCCTGGATGTGCCGACCCACTCGAGCGAGTACTACGCGGTGACCATCTTCTATCCGCTCACCCAGTGGTCGTTCGATGGGATCGCCTGGACTCACCCGGCCGTGCTCGGCGCCAACTACGTTGCCTTGGCCCTCACCTACGCCTGGTTGTTCGTGACTCGGGCGCCACGCCAGCAACAGCCTAACGGACCACGCTGCCTTCATCCGGAACCACAGGCACTTCCGCGCGATTCGAGGTTTATCCCTCGTTCTTCTGACACCGATCAAAATGCAGGAGAAGCGCCGGAATAGGATTGAATCTAGGCAGATTCCCATTTCGCTGAAGAGGTGGCCATGAATACCCCGAACCGGACCCGGCGCAACGTTCTGCGCGCGGGCGTCGCTGCGCTTGGCGCGGCGGCAGCCGCGAAGTTTTCCATCAACGACGTCCTCGCGATGGGCGGTCCCTGGAAGGGCGACGAGTGGTATCCCCTGGCGATTCCGGGGGAGACGCCGGCGAGCCTTCCCTTCCTCACGTGTGCACCCGCGATGGTGAACATGGGAGACGGCAAGCCGCGCCGCGTACTCGCCTACAACGGCCAGTTCCCGGGGCCCACCTGGATCGCGAGAACGGGAGACGTGGTCACGACCCGGCTGTTGAACGAGCTCGCCGATCCGACCATCACGCACTGGCATGGCCTGGTCGTGGATTTCGCCAATGATGGCGGACCGCTCCTCGAGATCGAGCCCGGGGAGAGTTACGACTACAGCTTCCCGATCGTGCAGCGCGCGGGACTGAACTTCTACCACCCGCATCCCCACATGCTGACCGGAGAACAGGTCGGCCTGGGACTCGCTGGAGCGTTCATCATTCGCGACGCCGAGGAAGACGCGCTCGGCCTGCCGTCCGGCACCTACGAGGTCCCACTCCACATACGCGACGCCAGCTTCGACAATCAGGGCAACATGCTCTACAACCCGACCAGCTCCGGGTTCAAGGGCAAGGTGCCGCTTGTGAACGGCACGCTCAATCCCATGCTCGGCGTGGACCGGGGCGTGTATCGCCTGCGTGTGGTCAACGGCGCTAACGCCCGCAGGTTCCGTCTGGCGCTGAGCAACGGGGCCCCGGTGACGATCATCGGCAACGACGGCGGATTGCTTGCCGCGCCCGCAACGGTCACCGAAGTGTTGCTCGGCATGGCGGAACGGCTGGATTTGCTTGTGGATTTTGGGGCGCTTGGCGCGGGCCAGAGCATCACACTGCGCTGCCTCGATGCCCGGTGGGATCTCGTGAAGTTCGTCGGTACCGGGCAACCCGGCGTTGGTTATTCGCCGCCACCGGTCCTTTCGACCATCGTCCCCCTGAGCGGACCCTCCCAGCCGACCCGCACCTTCACGTTCGATGGAATGAGCCGCGTCAACGGCCTCGAATACGACATGAATCGGCTCGACTTCACGGTGCCCTTCGGCGTCACGGAACGCTGGCGCTTCAAGACCGGCGGCAACGCGCCGCACCCGATCCATGTGCACGGCGCGCACTTCCAGGTCGTTTCGCGAACCGGCGGGCGGGGGAGGCTCTTCCCATGGGAGGGCGGGTGGAAAGACACGGTTCTGCTCAACGACAGGGAGACGGTGGACGTGCTCATCCGGTTCAACATCTACCGCGGCCGGTACGTCATCCACTGCCACCAGCTCGAGCACGAAAGCATGGGGATGATGGCCAACTTCGAGGTCGTCTGAGCGCGCCTGGTGGACGACTCCCCGTTCCAAGCCTGCTTCCCTGCCTGACTGCTTCAGGAGGATGTGAATAAAAGG
>JBDSHD010000269.1:0-9601 GCA_039918655.1 Dehalococcoidia bacterium
CGCCCCCTGGTAACCGGACACCACCGCAGACAGAAGCGCCGCCGCGGCCACTGCGGTCTTACCGCTACCCACGTCTCCTTCGAGCAACCGTGTCATCGGGACGTCATTGGCCGCATCCTTCAGCACCTCGCCGATAGCGCGTTCCTGCGAACCCGTCAGCCGGAACGGCAGAGAGTCCACATATCCCCTTAGAGCCTCCTCAGGAAGCGCCAGTCGTGGCGCCGCGCCCGCCTTCTGCCACTCCCGCCGCCGGCGGACAACCCCGACCTCGATGTACAGTAGTTCCTCGAAGGCGAACCTGGAAACAGCGGCACGCTCAGCCTCAATGGACTCCGGGAAGTGCACCTGCCTGATGGCTTCCCCGATAGCCGAGAGCCCAAGGCGATCGCACATCTCGGGAGGAATTGCGTCCGGGAGCGCATCCGCGAACGAATCCAGCGCCGCCTTCACGGCATCGCGGATCGTCAACTGTGACAGCCCTTCCGTCGAAGAGTAGATCGGAACCCGCCTACGGGAGGCCAGCAACTCCTCATCCACCGGCTCAATCTCCGGCCCGTCCATCTGCAGCGTTCCCCTGAACTCTGTCACCTTGCCGCTCAGCGCGACCTTCATGCCCGGCCGGAACCGCTGGGCAATCCAGGGCTGATTCCACCACAGAACCCGCAGGGTGCCGGAGGAATCGTTGATGATCACCTCCGTCGCCTTCCGCCGCTGCCGGCCGATCGCCCTCTGGCCGCTCACCCGCACCATACCGATGACCGTCTGCTCTTCGCCGAAGATTAACTCCGATATCTTCCGCGCTTCCGAGTAGTCGTGATAGTCGCGGGGGAAGTAATAGAGAAGATCGTGGACCGTCTCGACTGGCATCCTCAGTCGCCTGAACCGCTCCTCGTCCCCCTTGCGAACCCCAAGGGCTCGCAACGGCGACCGCAGACTGCCCGTCACTGCTTTCAAAGCAGGCGATACAACCGGTGACCGGACCTGGACCTTCGGGCCCGTCGCAGGACGCTTCTGCGGGATCTCAATTGGTGGCCGCTGAACAGAAATCACTGTCGGCACCCCGTCGACGGCGATTCGTATCAACTCAGCAACAACCCGCTTGCGTTGGATCCGATGGAGGGCGCGGTAACCGCCTGGGGGCAGCGCTTGCATCACACGCGAAAGGTCATGATCCGTCGTGATCTCGTTGTCCTGCAGGAAATGCAGGAGATACGAGTCCAGACCGCCAACTACAGCGCTATCTGCAAACTTCTTCTCTTGCTCAAGCGCCAGTATCCTGCGCAGTCCTTCGACAGGACTCGCCAAGGCTCAGTTCTCTCCCTCCAGTATGCCAACTCCCAGGACCCCGGGGCCACCGTGAACGCCTACAACAGGGCCCAGTCGCGTGACCTGGGCTTGCAGGTGTGGCAGTTCCGCTTCCAACCTGCGTTTGAATTCGTCCGCCTCGACGGCGTTCGTCGAGTAAGCGACGCCGATCTCCTCGATCTTGGGGTACGCAGTAGCGATCTGAAACAATCGGTCCAGGGCAAGAGCCCTCGTCCTCACTCGCTCCTCCGGATGCACCTCGCCGTGCCGGAACGACAGGATTGGCTTCACACGCAATACATTACCGAGGAACGCGCGCGCCCGTCCGATGCGGCCACCACGGCGCACGTACTCCAATGTGTCCAGGACGACGAAGACGTGCATTCGCGGGATCATCGACTCAACCAGCCGTCTTATTTCCTCGACGGACGCCCCCTGCGCGGCTGCCTTAGCCGCGGCCACTGCCATGAACCCAATCCCAAGGGACACGGTTCGTGTGTCAATCACATCAATCCGCGCACCCTCGTCGGCCAGCTGCGCCGCCGCCTGGCAAGCTGCGCTATACGTCGCTGATAGCTTCGACGATAGATGGACGGATACGATCTCATCCGTAGTCTTGAGAGCCTCCTTGTATACCTCAAGAAAGTCACCAACCGACGGCGCGGAAGTTGTCGGCATGGGCTTGGCGCTTGGAAGCCTCTCGTAGAACACGTCAGGGGTCATCTCCAGACCCTCTTTGTACACCTCATCACCGAAGACGACGGTCAGGGGTACGACGCCAATGTTGTGCATTTGCACCAGGTGTGGTGCCAGGTCGGCGGTACTGTCAGTCACGACACGAACAGACAAGCGGGGCCTCCTTCCTCGGGGCCCAGTATAGCAGCGAATATGTCAAGGTCTGGTCTAGAGTTGGCCCCTAACTTGTGGATTTCCGCCTTATTCAACGGACAGAATGTAGTCAAAGTGGGGTTGCCCACCAAAATGCACGTCGGCCTCCGCCGCGGGAAACTTCTCGCGCACTCGCGAAGCCAGCTCATTCGCCTGCTCAGACGTTATCCCGGCACCGTAGTACACCGTGACCAGCGCGGACTCACCAACGATGTCGCCAAGCGCTTCTAACGCCGCCTCGACGGCCGACTCCGCCGCCACTTTCAAGACGTCATCCACCACCGCGATAGCCTGCCCCTCCTCCACCTTCACGCCGCCGATGCTCGTACTGCGCACTGCCCTGGTCACTTCGACGGTCCGCACCGTGGATAGGGCCTCCGTCATGTCGGACTCGTTTTCCTCCGCGCCGTGTTCAAAATTGAACGCCAGTAAAGCCGCGATGCCCTGGGGCACGGAGCGGCTCTTCACGATCCGCACGTTCTTCTTCGTGTGCGGTACGGCCTGCTCCGACGCCATGATGATGTTCTTATCATTCGGTAGAACGATGACGTCATCTGTCGGACAAGACTCGATCGCCTCCAGTATCTCAGCGGTGCTCGGATTCATCGTCGGTCCCCCAGACACCACTTGCGCGCACCCCATATCGATAAACAAGCCGCCTAGCCCGTCACCCGACGCCACCGCCACACAGGAAACCGTCTGGCCCTCGTTAGTCACGCCTGGTTCCGGCGTCTCGGTGTGCATCTGGACGAACGCCTCCGCCTGCCTGCGGATGTTGTCTACCTTCACCTGCACCAACGCACCGGCCCGCGTGCCGATGTTCAGCGCCTCACCAGGCTCATCGGTATGCACGTGGATCCGCACTAACGTCTCATCACCCACGACCAGTACAGAATCCCCAATCTTGAGGATCGCCTCACGCACACCCTGTACATCGACATCCGCACCCTCAACCAGCACCTCAGTGCAGTAGCCGTAGAGCGATTCCTCGACAGCGTGCCGCCCTTCCAGCACTGATAGCCACTCAGCCTCCACAGTGCCTGCCCCTTCAGCGCCGGGCTCCAGCGATTCGCCGCGAACGTACCGCAGCATGCCGTCGAGAAGTACTCGCAGCCCCTCACCTCCGGCGTCCACGACCCCGGCTTCGGCCAGTACCGGCAGCAACTGGGGCGTCCTCGTTACGCTCTCCCCGGCAGCAGCGACGGCGACCTCAAGAAGGGCTAGCAGGTCTCCTTCGACAGCCGAGACGGCCTCGGCTGTCTCGCGCACGACGGTGAGGATCGTCCCTTCGGCCGGGTTCGTGACCGCACTGTAGGCAGCTGCCGAGCCTTCCCGCAGGGCCGCCGCCATCGCCGCCGCGTCCAACGTGTCGGCGCCATCCATCCCCCTGGCCGCGCCGCGTAAGATCTGTGAAAGAATCACGCCGGAGTTCCCCCGTGCACCCATGAGCGCTCCGTGGGACATAGCCGCCATCATTTCCCCGACAGTTCCCCGACCTCCCTTTTCCGCCTCATCAAGCGCGGATCGCATGGTGAGATACATATTCGTGCCGGTATCGCCGTCAGGAACCGGAAAGACGTTGATCGAATTGACCCGGTCCCGGTTCGTCTCCAACCAATGGGTGGCGGCGGAGAACATCTCTCGGAGTTCGTCCGCGGACAGTGGGGGGGTCGGTGGGGCTGACGTCATGTTCCGGGGTGCATGGGAGGCTGAACCTTATTGCTCGGAAATCGCCGGAATGCTACCATGCTCGACGGGCGCATTCTATCAGCGCCCGTTTTCATCGTAAAGGGATATCAACCATGGCCAAGTGTGACGTCTGCGCCAAAACAACTTCTTACGGACGCAATATCAGGCACAAGCACTCGGGACGATGGGAGCGCAAAGCGCCCCGGACGAACCGCACATTCAAAGCAAACATACAGAACAAGACCTTCCTCATCCAGGGCGTACCCGTGCGGCTCAAGATCTGCACCCGCTGCATCCGCACCACCACCAAAAACCCCGCCTAGAGCACCTTCTTCCGCTAGAATTGGCCTGTGGCTGACCGCTGGCTGATCGTCGGACTGGGCAACCCCGGTCCTGAGTACTCCCATAATCGGCACAATGTCGGTTACTGGTGCATCAATCGTCTCGCGCGCGCTCACGGCATCAAGCTCAAGGCAGGCACGATCGCCACGATTGGCGAAGGCAACATCGACGGCGTGCCCGTCACCCTTCTCAAACCCCGCACCTACGTTAACAAGAGCGGTGACGCCGTCGTACCCGCGCTCCGGAAGTGGAAGATCACCCCGGACCACCTTCTCGTTGTTCATGACGACCTCGATCTCCCTGCCGGACGCGTGAGGATGAGGCCGCGCGGAGGTGATGGCGGCTACAAGGGCTTGAAATCGATCATCGCATCCCTCGGCTCGCGGGACTTCCCGCGCATCCGCATCGGCATTGGCCGCCCCCATGTCGACGGCGAGCCGTCCTGGGAACCTGAAGCCGTCGCTGATTACGTCCTCAGCGACCCACCCCCACAAATGGTGAAAACGCTCCAGGATGCGGTATTTCGCGCCGCTAAGGCTGTGGAGGCGACCATCAGTGAAGGTCTCGACACGGCGATGAACAAGTACAACAAATGACCGCACTTGAGCCCATTCCTGTCTTCGGTTGATACACTAAGCGCAACCGAATATCACAGGGGCCCCGGATCAGCCGCGGCCCCTTGAAGCGTTATCCGGCACAGACACATGGATCTATCCGGCCTACTTCCAACAATCGCGCAGCTAAGCGAAATCAGCGACCTGCGTTCTTCGCTCGACGCCGCTTCCGTGCGCCAGGCTACCGGCATCAACGACTCCGCGAAGCCCGCTGCGTTGGCCGCCCTCATTCGGCGCGAATCGGGGCCTGTCCTGCTCATCACCGCACGCCCAGCCCGCGCTGAATCACTAACGGAGGAGCTAACGGCATGGCTCGGTGAGGACGTGCCAGTGCTACGCTTCCCCGAGCGCGACGCCCTCCCTTACGAACGCCTCGCTCCGGACCCCGCGATAGTGCGCGACCGCCTCTCCGCGCTCGAAACCCTCCGCGATGGTCGTCCAGCGGTCATCGTCGCATCCGCGCTCGCGGTCTCGCAAAGAACGATCGCCCCAACTGCCGCCACTGAAGGATCCCTCACGCTTCGCACCGGCGATGGATTGAGGATGGATGATCTCCTGCGGTCGCTGGAGCGCCGCGGATACCGCATGGAGCCCATCGTCCAGGAACCCGGCGACGCCAGCCGGCGCGGCGGAATCGTTGACGTCTTCCCCCCTCAGTCAGATGATCCCCTGCGCATCGAGTTCCTCGGTGACGCGATCGAAAGCCTCCGCTATTTCTCCCTCTCAACTCAGCGAACCCTTCGCACAGTCGACGAAATCATCATTGGTCCGGCGCAGGAACTCTCCCTCGACGACGTCATTTCAGGCCTGGACTCCTTCAGCCACCTCAACTACAAGCTCTGCCCGGACGAGACACGGGAACGCTTCGAGGAAGAGTTGACTCTCCTCCGTTCTGGCCTCTCCTTCCGGGACCGCGACTTCTTCGTTCAGTTCCTCGCTGATGCCACGATCCTCGATCACCTCCGGCCGAACACCCTGATCGTCATCGACGAAGAGGACGACTGCCGGTCAGCCATCGACGAGGAAGAGAAGGAGGCGGAGCAGAGCCGCGCGGAGCTGGAGTCCGGCGGCGAACTACCGAAGGGACTGCCCCGGCCATACGAGTCGTGGTCAGAGATCAAGGCTCGGCTCGATGACGCCTCTCGCGTTCTCGCGTTCTCGCGTTGGGCGATGGACGTAATCAGGCCGCCGTTCACTACTGCTGCTTCCTACGGTGGTCAGCTCCGCAAATTGGTGCAGGATATCGCTCAGAGCGCGTCGGCGGGTGAGCATACAGTGATCGTTTCGCAACAAGCGCAACGGCTGTCCGAGATGCTCCAGGACGAGGGACAGCCCGCGCCGGTCGTCACCAATGTCGCCGACGAGCCGTCGCGGATCATCCTGGCCCAGGGTTCCCTATCGGAGGGCTGGAAGTTGCCAGGCATCTCCCTCCTGACGGACCACGAAATCTTCGGTTTCGTCAAGCAAAGGCGAGCGCTGCCTCGAAAATCCACCAACCGAGAGGCTTTCATCTCCGAACTCTCCCCCGGCGCATACGTCGTCCACATCGACCACGGCATCGGCAAATTCGCCGGACTAATCCATCGAACAATCGATGGTACGGAGCGCGAATACCTCGAAATCCATTACTCAGAAGGCGACCGCCTCTTCGTGCCCAGTGACCAGGTAGACCGCGTCAACCGTTACGTCGGCCCATCCGACCGAAGCCCCACCCTCACTCGCCTCACCAGTGGTGAATGGCAGCGCGCCACGCAGCGGGCAAAACGCGCCGTCGCCGAACTGGCGAAAGAACTCCTGACCCTGTACGCGGCCCGTGAGGCGCTTCCCGGATACGCCTTCTCTCCGGACACGGCCTGGCAGGCAGAACTCGAAGCATCCTTCCCGTACGTGGAGACCGGCGACCAACTCGCCGCGATAACAGCCACAAAGTTCGATATGGAAACCGCCCGGCCCATGGACCGCCTCGTCTGCGGAGATGTCGGCTACGGCAAGACCGAGGTCGCGATCCGCGCCGCATTCAAGGCAGTCATGGACGGCAAACAGGTCGCCGTTCTCGTCCCAACGACCGTCCTCGCGCAACAGCACTACGAGACTTTCCGCGAACGGTTGGGCGCCTTCCCCACCCGCGTCGATGTCCTGTCCCGTTTCCGCACCGATCAAGAACAGCGCCAGGTCGTGGAAAGCCTTGCGGAGGGCGCGATCGACATCGTCATCGGCACGCACCGCCTCATCCAGAAAGACGTAAAGTTCAAGGACCTCGGTCTAGTCGTCGTCGACGAAGAGCAGCGCTTCGGAGTCAGCCACAAGGAGCACCTCAAACAGATGCGGCGCGATGCCGACGTCCTCACCCTCTCCGCTACACCGATTCCGCGGACTCTCTATATGGCACTGGGCGGCATCCGGGACATGTCGACTATGGAGACGCCCCCGGAGGAGCGCCTGCCCATCAAGACCTACGTCTCGGAGTTCGATGAACGGCTCGTGCACGAGGCGGTTGTGCGCGAACTGGAGCGCGGCGGCCAGGTCTACTTCGTCCACAACCGCGTGCACAACATCACCCACATCGCCACCAAGCTTGGCGAAATCGTACCGGACGCTCGCATCGGGATCGGTCACGGGCAGATGGACGAGCAACAACTGGCCCGAGTGATGAAGGAGTTCAGTCACGGCGAAATTGACGTGCTTGTCTGCACGACCATCATCGAGTCCGGTCTGGATATCCCGAACGTCAACACGATCCTCATCAATCAGGCCGATAAACTCGGCCTGTCCCAGCTCTACCAGCTCCGCGGCCGCGTCGGGCGAGGCGCGCACCGCGCCTACGCTTACCTGCTCTTCGACAAGACCGGCCGCATGACCGACGCCGCCCGCATGCGTCTGCAGGCCATTTTCGAAGCCACCGAATTGGGCGCAGGTTTCCAGATTGCGATGCGAGACCTTGAGATCCGGGGCGCCGGCAACCTCCTCGGCGCGGAACAGAGCGGATACATGGCCGCTATCGGATTCGACCTCTACGTCAGACTGTTGGCAAACGCCGTCGAACGGTTCCGCGCCTTGCAGCGCGGAGAGACACCGGCCCCAGAGGTCGAAGGTCCCGACGTCAGCATCGACCTCCCTATCTCCGCGCTCCTGCCACCTTCTTACGTCCCTGATCTCAACCTGCGCCTGGCCCTTTACCAGCGCCTCAGCGCCGCAAGCTCGCCCGAAGACGTCAACGTGATAGCGCAGGAGATGGTCGACCGCTTCGGACCGCCCCCACCCCTCGCCCGCAACCTCCTTTACGTCGTCACCGTGAAGGCCCTGGCCAGGCAGGCGGGCGTCCAGTCGATCATCAAGGATGGAGCCGAAGCCAATGTTCGCCTCAAAGACGGACTCGAACTGCAACGTGAGACACTCGAGTCCTCCGTTCCGCGCGGAGTCCAGGTCGGGCTCCACCGCCTGCGAATCGACTTGAGCGAAGGGTGGAGAGACCGCCTGCTCCTCACTCTAGAGCAACTGATAGCCTCCAACGCCACTCTAGAGACATCTCCTGCATGATCAGGCAGCCTCTGGTGACGAACATAGCTCAGGACCATTATTTCTCGTCAGAACACATCTCGCACACGTAGCCTTCTGGTTGACAGGCCTCTGGCTGGACGGTTAACTTGGCCTTTGTGAAGCAATTCACGCGGGCCCGCCCCGACAATCGGGTCGCCCAGCGGGCCACGCTCGCCCTATCCGAAACCGTTAACCGCCTCGACAGGATCCACATCCTTGCGGTGGTGCTGGCGTTGGGCATGACCACGTACCTGGCGATCGAGCCCAGCCAGAACTGGCTCCTCCTTCTCCTCTGCGGCCTCGCCGCCATCGGCACCGACGGAATCATCCGCCACCATCCGCGAGCCACCTTCGAGAGACTCGACGACACGGCCCTCTACCTCTTTGTGCCGGTCCTGTTCACCCTTGGCCTCGGCATCTTCCTGGAAGAAGTGGCGTCCGGTTACGTCTCGCTGGCCCTGGGGCTTCTCTCAGTGATCCCCTATTGGGCCATCCTCTACGGGGAGTACGAGTCCGTCGATCGCTCAGAGCCTGCCTACCACACCGGGCGCCTCCTGCTGAATGTGTCGACTTACGTGATCGCCTTCCTCTTCTTCGTCACCATCTACGACTTCGACCTAAACCTATTCACCGCGGCTTTCGCTGCCGCCATCGTCAGCGTCATGCTGGGAATCGAAGTCCTCCGCGAGGAAGGGATGGAGACGACCCGTACCATCCTCTACGCACTCGCCACCGGCGTCCTCGTCGCCGAGGCCGCCTGGTCCACCCACTTCCTGCCACTGGAGGCCAGTGCCGCCGCAGTCTTCCTCCTGCTGACCTTCTACATGATCGCCGGGCTCATGCACACCTACCTCGCCGAAAGGCTCAACCTCCGCGTCGCCGCCGAATTCGCCTGTGTCGGCGTCGCCGGCGTCGCCATCATCGCCCTCTCCCGCGTCTACAACTAGCAGTCCCGTGCTACCATAGTCCGCATCGGGGCGTGGCGCAGTCCGGCAGCGCACCTGACTGGGGGTCAGGAGGTCCTCGGTTCAAATCCGAGCGCCCCGACCAACCTTACGAAGGTCCCTCACCCATAGTTGTGGTGATCACAGCGAACCGCCTAGGTGTAGTTCCCACACAGGTTGTTAACGGATAAGAGCCTTCTGCGCTGTATGGGGTGAGAAAGCCAGCCATACAGACAGGAGGCTCTTATGGTTCATAGTAGGGCGAAGTTAACGCCGTTTGGA
>JBDSHD010000270.1:0-2978 GCA_039918655.1 Dehalococcoidia bacterium
TCTGGTGTCGTTCCTCGCTGACGGCGCCCGGCGGACGATCGCTCAGGCAGCGATCCAGTACTGCCTGGAGTCGCCAAACGTCGTATCGGTCCTCCCGAACGTATATGACGAGGAACAACTTGTTGAGTTCGCGGAAGGGGCGGATGTCGCCCCGTTGACAGCCGGCGAATTCGCGAAGGTAGCTGAGATGTACCCCGGCAACTTCGGCGTCGAGCGGCTGCACGAGCCCGTCCTGAAGTCGTCATGATCGGACGACCCGCTGCAAGCGACAACCCGGAACAGGCGCCGGGCCGTCGACAGGTAGTCAAGTTTTCCTTCTTCAAGGTTGACCCCTCGTGGCGCTCGTTTTCGCCCGAACGACGCGAGGACGGCCGGCAGGCCTTCGAGGCAGCCGTGGGTGCCTTCTCGGACCGGCTACAAATCAGGGCTTACTCGGTTGTCGGAATGCGCGGCGATTGTGATCTCCTGCTCTGGCAGATTGGCGAGCGGCTGGAGGACATCCAGGCGCTGCACTCGGCGCTGCTAGGGACGCCACTGGGCGCCCATCTGTCGCTGCCCCACTCCTACCTGGCGATGACGCGCCGGTCCCAGTACGTCAGTCCGGACGAGGCAAGTGAGCGACTGCACCTGCATCCCGCCGACTCGAAGTATTTCTTCGTCTACCCGTTCGTGAAGACGCGAGAATGGTACCAGCTCCCGTCAGACGAACGTCAGGCACTGATGAACGAGCACATCCGCCTGGGCCGCAAGTACGCCTCGGTCAAGCTGAACACGACCTACAGTTTCGGGCTCGACGACCAGGAGTTCGTGGTCTCCTTCGAGACGGACGAACCGGCCGACTTCCTTGACCTCGTAATGGAACTTCGTGAGGCGAAAACGAGCCTCTACACGCTTCGCGACACACCGGTCTTCACCTGCATCTCCATGTCCCTGCGCGATGCGTTGGACACACTCGATGGCGTCACGGAGAGTGCAGGCACACCAGGTTCTGCCGACGCCTGGACCAGCGTGGCCTCCATCGATGACCTGCCCGACGGGGGATCGAAACTGGTCTACGCTGGCGGTGAGCAGGTCGCATTGTTCCGCGTCGGCGGGCAGTTCTTCGCGGTCGGCAACCGCTGCCCACACGCAAACGGGCCGCTGGTCGAAGGAAGGCTGGACGGCTGCACGATCACCTGTCCAATGCACGACTCGTTGTTCGATTTACAGACCGGCAAGCCCCTCCGTGGTCCGACGAGCCGCCCGTTGAAGACATTTGACGTGCGTGTGGAAGACGGTGTGATCTACGTGTCCTCCCGCGCTCCTGTAGCATAACGATCTGTCCGGACGTCTCCACAATGTTGCGGGGTGCCTGTGCTTACCCGTCGCAGCCCGGTGGCGTTAGTATCAGATGATGTTGCAAAGAATTTTCAGTGCAGGGAACCGGCCGGCCCTTCTCGCCATCGGCGGGGGGCTATGCGCAGTCATCGTGACAATCGGCGTAACCTTCGCAGCTTTCGGTGGCTCAAGCGAGGAGCCCCTGCCGAGCCCAACAGTAACCTCTCAGAAGAAGGTCGTCGCCAAGCGCACTCTGACACCCTCGCCGACGCCGACATCTTCTCCGACGCCCATCCCGACCCCTGAGCCTGTACCGATCGAGGAAGTGCAGCAACAGATCGAAGGACCGTGGTCGCTCCCTGTGGATGCCCCACCGCCGCCCCCCCCGGCGGCACCGGCACCCACGCCTCCACCGGCCGCGGTACCATCCACCTTCCTCCACCCACCGCCCTACACGGTATTCATCGACGCCGGCCACGGCGGCCGCGAAGTCGGGACGTCAGGTGGCGGCTGGGCAGAGAAAAACCTCAATCTCGATATCGCTCTCCGTTTGCGGACGCTACTGCAGGCGCTCGGATACAACGTAGTGCTCGATCGCACCGGGGATTACTCGCTGACGAACCTCACGACAGTGGACGCTATTCAGAGGCGCGACGAGATCCAGGCTCGAGTGGATGTCGCCAACTCCGTTGGGGCCGATGTCCTCGTCTCCATCCACCACAATGGGTCCAGCAGCCCGAGCGTTCGGGGCACAGAAGTCTACTACAACCCGGACCGGCCCTTCGGCAACTTCAACCTGGCGCTGGCGCAGTTCACTCATTCCGCACTCGTCACGACGATAAGAGCGAACGGGTACGACACGATCGATCGAGGCATCAAAAATGACGGCCTCGTGGGCGGTGATCCCAGAAATCCACATTCGTGGATCCTCGGGACGAACGTCGGATTCCCGCGGCCCAGCCTGATGCCGGGGATCATCGGTGAGGCGCTGTTCATGACTAACGCCTTCGATGTGGCGCAAATCCAGCAGGCGAACATGCGTCAGGTGATCGCCCTGGGATACAAGGACGGTATAGCCGCCTACTTCTCCTGGATCCGGGCGCAGGTTCCACCGCCAACCCCGGTGCCAACACCTACCCGAACGCCGACCCCAGCCCCGACACCAACCCCCACGCCGTCCGCGACGCCAACGCCGATCCCAACACCGACGGCGGGAGTGACGCCAACGCCGACACCAGCCGGCCAGACGTCCACACCGACTCCGGCCGTTGCACACCGCGAACCACTCTTCACACTCGGAACTCCCACCTAACCTTCGCTGCCAGTTACCCCCTGGCAGTTGCCTGTACGAGGTCTACACCAGCTCGTCGGGCGCGACCCGAACGTGGTGCAGCCCGGACAAGTACTGGCGTGTCGTAGTCGGCGCCGGCGCGGCGATGCGCCTGTGTGGTCGATTCCATAGAATGGACTTCATATGCACCTCGACTGTGACGTCGCTGTCATCGGTGCCGGGCCTGCCGGTTCGCGCACGGCTCGCAACCTCGCCCGAACCGGCCTCCGCGTTCGGCTGATCGAGGAACACCGCGTGGTTGGCGTGCCTTCACACTGCTCCGGCCTGATCTCCCTGCGCACCTTGCGCGAGGCCGAGATCGGGGAGGACG
>JBDSHD010000271.1:0-6763 GCA_039918655.1 Dehalococcoidia bacterium
CTGGGCATGGGGATGGGCGTGCCGTGGGGCTCGCCGCGCAACTCGGAGTAGGCGCGGTGGAGGTTGGCGACGAAGCGCTCGCGGTCGTGCCACTCGGCGAAGCGGCCGAGGCCGGTGTCGCGGGCCAAGTCCAGCGGGGCAGTGTTGGCTTCGAAGCCGGTGCGGGCAGTGTCCTGCACGAAACGGAGGTACGCTTCTACGTTGTCCAGCACTTCGGGCCCACAGACTGCGCCGTGACCGGGCACGATCGTCTCGGCGCCGAGGGCTCGGATTGTAGCGACGGCGTTGAGGGAGCCGGCGAGCGAGCCGAAGATGAAGAACGGTGTACCGCCGTTGAAGACGGTATCACCGCTGAATACGAGCTTGCGCTCGGGCACCCAGGCGATGACGTCGTTCGTCGTGTGCGCCGGACCGACGTAGATCAGTTCGACTCGGAGGTCATCGACGTACACCGTCAGGCGGTCGTTGAAGGTGACGTTGGGCGGCGTGATCTTGATCTCGCCCCAGTCGACATAAGGCCACATCGCCGTCGTGCCGAGGCCGGTGGCGATCACCTCTGTGCGGCACTTCTCGTGGCCGATGATCGTGACGCCGGGGCCGAAGACGAAGTTGCCGTGCGTGTGGTCGCCGTGGTGGTGCGTGTTGATGAGCGTCCGCACGGACCTGTCACCGGCGGTGTGGCGGACGGATTCGGCGAAGGCCTGGGAGCGGCGTACGGTGAAGCAGGTGTCGATCGCAGTGACAGAGTCGCCGCCCACGATGAAGCCGGCGTTGTTGAGGCCCCACCCGCCGTGGAGTTGCACGTAGGCGAAGATGCCGTCACTGACTTCTTCCAGGGTGGGATCGGGGACAGTAGTTGTGGTCATCGGCGCCTCCTGCTGGCGAGTCTAGCAAATTAGCGGGTCGTTGGCGGTATACTCCGGCGGGACAAGATAGAAGGAGAGACGCAATGTTTATCGCAATGAATCGTTTTCAGGTGGTGACCGGCAAAGAAGAAGACTTCGAGCGTATCTGGCGGGAGCGCGAGTCGTACCTGGAGGGAACGCCGGGATTCGTCCGCTTCGCCCTGCTGAAGTCCGAGATGGCGGCAGGGGAATACGTCTCGCACAGCACATGGCAGGACCGGGAGTCCTTCATGGGATGGATGAATAGCGAGGCGTTCGCGAAGGGGCACCGGCAGGGATCGCTGGCGGGGATCCTACAGGGGCCGCCGATGCCTTCTATGTTCGAGGTCGTGATCCAGGAGGAAGCCGGCGGCTGATCCTGCGATCGGTGTGGATTTGTGGAGAATGTGGATAACTAAATTGGCAACCTGGGGCGGATGGGAGATACTCCTTTCAGCTTCTCGAACCGAGCAGTCGGGGACGGAGCGAAGGACTCTCGGGGACCAAAGGGCAACCGGCGGCGACTGACGAGACCGGAGTTCCACGAACCGGCGGTGACGACGAGGGGCTATTTTCTTGTGCCACGAATGATAGGCTTCGCCCCGCCCCGTTTTGGAAGGCTGAAGCCGTCCGCTACTTGCCCGCGTCACATCGTTGATTGGGCGCGGGCAGCCAGCCCTTTGGGTCGCGAGCCTCTGGACTGTGGGTTTGTGGACGATGTGGATAACTGAATTGGCAGCCTGGGGCGGATAGGGGACACTCCCTTCAGCTTCTCGAACCGAGCAGTTGGGGACGGAGCGAAGGACTCTCGGAGACCAAAGGGCAACCAGCGGCGACTGACGAGACCTGAGTTCCACGAACCAGCGGTGACGACGGGGAGCTATTTCTTTTGAGCTGGTAGCTCGGACCGCTTGACCAAGCACACGGGACTATCGAATGCTTGCCCCGATGGAGTCCTCAGCCCCGCCGTCTGTGATCCGCACTGAGGGGCTGTCCAAGCGGTTTGGCCGGCTGACGGCGGTCTCTAGTTTGGACCTCGACGTTAGACCAGGCCGTGTGTTTGGGTTCCTCGGCCCAAACGGCGCTGGCAAGACTACCGCCATAGCGATGATCCTGGGCTTGCTGTTCCCCACTTCAGGCAACATCCAGCTCTTCGGCATGGACGCCCGGACAAATCTCAAGGCGGCACTGAGACGTGTGGGCGCCATCGTCGAGAACCCGGCAGTCTACCCGCACCTGACCGCACGGGACAACCTGCGGGTCTGGGGCGCACTTTCCGGCGGGACGACGCCTGCGCGAATCGACGAAGTGCTGGAACTGGTCGGCTTGCGGGAGCGAGCGAAGGACAAGCCGCGCACCTACTCGCTTGGGATGAAGCAAAGACTCGGCCTCGGGGCGGCCCTCCTCCACGACCCTGAGCTCCTCATCCTCGATGAACCGACAAATGGCCTCGATCCAGCCGGCATCCGCGAGTTCCGTGAGTTGTTCCGGGCATTCGCGCGGCGCGGCAAGACCGTGTTCGTGTCGAGTCATTTGCTGGGTGAAGTGCAACTGATGTGCGACGAGGTGGCGATCGTGAAGCAAGGCCGGCTGATCGCCCAGGGCGAGGTTGGCGAGCTCCTCCGGCGGCGGGAAGCGTTCATCGTGAGGACAACGGATCCTGCCCAGGCCGTCTCGGTGCTTGGCTCGCTAGATTGGGTGCGGTCGGTGTCTGAGGGGGAGCAAGGGAGCCTGCTCGTGGAGGCACCCGCGGAGAGAGCGGCCGGGATTAGCCAGGCCCTCGGTGAGGGCGGCATCTGGATATCGGAATTAAGGCAAGAAGAAGGCTCGCTGGAGGATTTCTTCCTCGAAGTTACCGGGCGGGAGGACGGAGCTGGATAGCGTACTGAGCGCCGAGCTCCTCAAGACCCGGAAGCGCTGGTTGCCTTATGGCCTATTCGCGTTCGCAGTGGTGGGTGTACTCATCATTACGTTGGTTGGAGGGTACATAGAATGGGACCAGAGCAGTGACACCGACCCGTATGCTTCAGCATCGGCCTATCACGCGTTCGTGTTTCCCTATTCGGTTGCTGCTCTAGTGGACAGTGGTCAGTACTGGGGCTCAATGTTCGTGGGCATTCTCGCTGCGTCGGTGGTGGCCACGGAGTACAGGTGGGGGACCGTGCGGCAGGTGCTGATCCGAGGCCAACGGAGGACGGACTACCTCGCGATAAAGATACTTGCGATCAGCATCGTATCGTGTGCGATGCTTCTGACGGCGCTTGCACTGGGCCTCGTCATCTCTCTCTACACCACAAACCTTGCGGGCGAACCGATCACGTTAGACGTTCCCGGCGAACCTAGTGTCCCGGAGCTGGGGTTGATCGTGGCGCGGGGTGCCTGGGGGATTATTCCGTACGGAATGTTGGCTGTCATGCTCGCCGTCGTGAGCCGGTCGTCAGTGACTGCGGTGACAGGGATCATACTCTTCCTCTTTGGCGAGTCGGTGGTGATCGCGCTCCTCGACGGTCTGGGTGGAATCGGCAGCCTCCTGCAGGACATCTCGATCGGGGAGAATGTAAAGGTTCTTATCGCCGCGAACAAGATTGGGTTTTCCGAGTACAACTCGATGTCTCTGCGAGCGCAGTTAAGTCCCGGCGATGCCCCAGACGCAAACGTGGCGGCATTGATCCTGGCGGCCCACACTGCGGTTTACGCGGGTGTGGCGTTCTTCTTCTTCGGGCGCCGGGACGTGACGGGTTGAGGAAGTCCGCATAGGGGCGCGCAGCTCGGTGTGAAGTTGTGGACGGTGTGGACAAGATGATTCCAGGGTCTGAATGGCTGGGCGATACTCACGGTAGCTTCTCGAGGCGAGTTGAACCGGTCGAGGGAAGGGACTCACGGAGCAGAAGGGGCATCCCAGACGCGCCCGCGAGACCTGGAACTGAAGCCGGAGCGACGATTCTCGAGAGGCCTTTTCTTTGTCCGCCAGCAGCCGTGGACGCCTCATCTGAGATAATCTCGCAATGGTGAACAATCGAGGCCTCAGCCTGCTGGAGCTTGTCCGCGCGGCGTTGGACGAAGACGGCGCCGGCGACGACTTGACGACGCGTGCGCTGGTGCCACCTGATCAACTGGCTCGGGCAGTGTTTCTCGCCAAGGGTACGGGCGTGATCGCCGGAATCGATGCGGTCACGGTGACATTCCAGGAGATAGACAGCGGCCTCAGGCTCGAAGTCCGTTCCGCTGACGGGTCAGCAGTGTCGCCGGGCGACGTCATTGCGATCGTCGACGGATCCCTCGGCTCCATACTTCGAGGCGAACGCACCGCCCTGAACTTCCTCACCCACCTCAGCGGTATCGCGACGGTAGCCAACGACGTGATGCAGGCGATTGATGGTACGACGTGCCGGCTGCGCGATACACGCAAGACGATCCCTGGGCTTCGAATGCTCGAGAAGGCGGCGGCGGCGGCGGGAGGGGCAACCAACCATCGCTTCGGTCTGTGGGACGGTGTGCTGGTGAAGGACAACCACCTCGCGGCGGTACGCGGGCGCGACCTCGGGATTCAGGACGCGGTTCGGATGGCGCGCGAGTCGAACCCGGGGGTGCGGATTGAGGTCGAGGTGACAAGCCGGGAGGAGGCCCGGGAAGCCGCCGAGGCGGGCGTAGACGAACTGCTCCTGGACAACATGTCGCCTGCGGAGGTACGCGAGATCGTCGAGGCGCTACACGGATTGCCCGGGCGTCCCTTACTTGAGGCTTCGGGCGGGATCACGCTCGACAACGCCAGGGACTACGCGGAGACGGGAGTGGACTTCATTTCGATGGGCGCCATCACGCACTCGGCGCCGGGGCTGGATATCAGCCTGGAAGTGGAGTTCGGTTAGACTACGAAACGCGCCGCGGCTGGTTGAGATCCTCGCTGTCGAGGATGATGGTCACCGGTCCGTCATTCACAAGCTCAACCCGCATGTGAGCACCGAATACCCCGGATTTGGTGGCCACGCCCAGACTACGAAGCGTCTCCGCAAAGGCGTCCATTAACGGCTCGGCGACATCCGGGGATGCTGCGGATGTGAAGCTTGGACGGCGGCCGCGGCGGGTGTCGGCGAAGAGCGTGAATTGGCTGACGACGAGCGCTTCACCGCCGGTATCGAGCAGGGAACGGTTGAATTTTCCGTCTGCGCCGGAGAAGACCCGCAGCTCGGCGCACTTGCGCGCCATTCGAGAAGCGTCGTCTTCGTCATCGCCGTCGGCAACACCCACGAGAATGAGGATCCCGTGGCCGATCTCGCCTGCGACGGACCCTTCGACGGTAACGGACGCACTGATGACCCGCTGCAGGACTACACGCATGGGTTTGATCCGAATCCGGTGTGTTTTTGGGACCTAGTCGACTGCGGCTTCGACCTTCGAGTCGGAGCTGGACTCTGAAGTGGTCGAAGTGGGGGCAGCATTCCCGTTCGAAGGAGTGTCGACACCAGGAGTGTCCCGCGCGGCAGATGATCTGCGGTTGTCAGTGCTGTAGAAGCCGCTGCCCTTGAAGATAACGGTCGGGCGGCTGATCTTGCGCTGGGCTGTGGCTCCGCAATCGCATTTCTGGCGACTGGGCGCGCTGAAGCCCTCAGTTCGCTCGTAGTCATGGCCCTTGCTGCAACGATATTCGTAGACCGGCAAGTCTGTCGTCCTCCTGAGGTGTAACGAAAGCCGCCCGCTGGGCGGACAGCTAACCGTAATCTTAGCGGTTGCTCAGGCAGACTGGCAAGGACAGTTAGCCGTGGCCGGCCCTGATGCTCGACCGAAGCGCTAGCGCCTGTGTATACTTTTCGTTCGGACACTAATTCAGGAGCGATTTCTTCTTTGGCTACACCTGTATCTATGAAAGCCTTACTGGAGGCTGGCGTGCACTTCGGGCACCAGACACGGCGCTGGAACCCGAAGATGCGGAAGTTCATCTTCACCGAGCGCAACGGCATCCACATCCTGGACCTGCAACAGACCGTTCAACTTTTGGAGGACGCCTGCACGTACGTTCGTGATCTGGTCGCCAACGGTGGGACCATTCTGTTCGCGGGAACCAAGCGGCAGGCGCAAGAGTCCATCGAGACTGAGGCGCGTCGTTGTGGCATGCCCTTTGTGGTCACCCGCTGGTTGGGCGGGACCATAACGAACTTCCAAACGATCCAGGGCCGTATCGATCACCTCGTGAGGCTGGAGGATTCCCGGGCCAGGGGTGAGTTTGAAGTACTGTCGAAGAAGGAACGGCTGCGCCGAGAGGAAGAGATTGTCCGGCTTAATCGCTACCTGGGTGGCATCAAAGAGATGACTGCTCTTCCATCCGCCCTTTACATCGTTGACACGACGAAAGAAGACATTGCGGTGGCGGAAGCAGTGCGCTCCGGTATCCCGATCGTCTCGCTCGTTGACACGAACTGCAACCCGGACGTCATCGACTACCCGATTCCATCGAACGACGATGCCATCCGGGCCATTAAGTTGATTTCGGCGAAAATCGCCGATGCTGTACTCGAAGGCTTGGCCGCCAGGGAGTTCGCTCAACAGGCGGCGCTTGAAGCAGAAGACGTGGAAGTGAGCGCGTACACCGAGACCGGCTACATGGCCTCTCCTGACGAGCCTTCTCCGTCGGAGGTACTGGCAGCGGAAGAGGCGGCAGAGGCCCAGGCGGCAGAAGCACAAGCGGCGGTGGACCAGGCGGCCGAAGCTGCAGTAGAAGCTGAGGCGGCCGCTGCCGAGGCGCAGGCAACAGAAACCGAGGCGGCGGCGGATGCGTCAGCCGCTGGAGATGCTACTGCCCCGGAAGCGGCAGAAGCCTCGGAAGAGGTGGCGGACTCCACGACGGTTGAAGCCGTGGCTGTGGAAGCGCCCGAAGATCCGGC
>JBDSHD010000272.1:0-4419 GCA_039918655.1 Dehalococcoidia bacterium
TCTTCGGCTTTCTGGCGGATGACACAGGTGTTGACGACCGCCAGGTCCGCATCGTCGGCCTTCTCTGTGGGCTCCCATCCCAGCTTGGCGAGGCCGGCGGCGAGTTTCTCCGAATCGGCCTCGTTCATCTGACAGCCCTCGGTCCAGATGTGGTAGCGCATGATGCGGTTAGTTTAGCAGGGGGGCGGCTCAGGGTAGCGAGTCGAGGAAGGCGATGAGCTCGCGGTTCGTATCTTCGTGGCGTTCTTGCTGGGTCCAGTGCCCCGCGCCCTCGAAGGGCACGATCTTGAGGTTTGGGACGAGGTTCTTCATGGGGTCCATCGGCGCGAACGACATGACGCCGTCCGCGGTACCGTAGATGAAGAGCGCGGGTTGCTCGATCCTTTTGTCCTTGAGTTCGGGAAGTTGCTCCCAGTCCAGATCCATGCAGCGGTAGCGGTTGATGGGGCCACGGAAACCGCCATTCTGGAACTTCTCGACGTAGTAATCCAGGTTGGCTTCGGTCGTCCAGGGTGGGACGCCTTCAAGGTCCGGAACACCATCGAACAACCTCGAGTCCTTTGGCTTGTTAACCATCGCTGTGATGAGGCCATTGATAGTTCGGGCCTCACCGGACCATCCCCAGATGAACCGACGCAACGAGAGGTTGATATCCTCCTCAAACTCTGCCTCAGCTACGCCTTCATCCTGGAAGTAGATGATGTAGAAGAACTTGTCCCGGAAGATGGCGCGGAGCATCTGCAGTGGTGGCATGGGGCCGCGTGGCAGATACGGTACGCTCAGGCCGACGACCGCGCGGTAGCGATCGGGGTGAAGGGCGGCGGAGTTCCAGGCCGAGGGCGCGCCCCAGTCGTGACCGACGATGACGGCCGTTTCTTCGCCCAGCGCGTCGAGAAGGCCGAGGTAGTCTTTGATCAGCTCCCGCAGGGTGTAGGCTTCAACCTCGTAGGGCTTGTCGCTGTCACCGTAGCCTCGGACGTCCGGTGCGACTGCGTGATAGCCGGCGGCCGCGAGGGCCGGGAGCTGGTGGCGGTACGAAAACCAGAGTTCGGGGAAGCCGTGGATCAGGAGGACAAGTGGGCCTTCTCCGGCCTCGGCGATGTGGAGGTTGATGCCGTTGGTGGCTATGGTGCGGTGCTTGATGTCGGTATTGGGCATGTGGATCCTTTCTTGTGGTGGAGTTTCAGTTGGGATTGCCGCATGGTTGGGTCATAACGGGCGATCAATACCCCAATGCGGCACCGTCTGACCGCGGGTCCGCCGCGGCCATCAGGGTGCCATCGGTCGCTACCTGGATCGCGTGGGCGTGACCGAGCATGTCGGGGACGGGTGCAGGGTCGGCGCCGAGGTCGGGGAGGCCAGGGTCGGCGATGAGGCCGCCCGGGTTGAGGCGCCAACGCGGCGCGGCGATGGCGTCGGCGATATCTTCGCCGGCGCCAAGGATTCGGGAGAGGAGCTGGAGGTGGATCTGGGTCTGGCTGGGTCCGCCCATGCTGCCGAAGATGACGAGAGGCATGCCGTCCCGCAGGACCATGGCGGGTGCGAGGGTGTGTTGTGGAACCTTCCCTCCCGTGACATAGGTTTCGGGGGTGAAGTCTGCACCGCGATTCTGGAGAAGGACGCCGGTGCCGGGGATGACGACGCCGGAGCCGAAAGCGTCCTTGAGGCTCTGGCTAAGGCTGACGGACATGCCGTTCTCGTCGCGCACGCAGAGGTAGATCGTGTCGCCGGGCATGCCGGGCGGACCGTGGGCGCGGATCAGACGCTGGTGCCACTCGGAGTCGGCAGGGGTGAGGCCGTCCAGCGGTTCTAACCGGTCCAGGGCTTCGAGGACGAGGTGGCCGCGACTGTGAGGTGGCATCTCGCAGACCTGGACGCCGATCCAGTCACGGTGGACGGGCTCAACCCACTCGGCCTCGTGGGCATGGAAGTCTCCTGCGGTGAAGGGCGCCTGTGCACGCGAACCCACATAGTCCTCGAAGTCGTCGAGGTGCTCGATCGTGGCGGCGAGTTCGGGCTGAACCAGGGGTTCCGGCCCGAGGTAGATGTGGGAGGCCTCTGGATCGCGTTCGAGAAGGGGGCGCATGAGGGCGGTGATACGGGCGAAGCCGGGGGCGCGGTGGACGCCTTCCCGGGCGTAGCGGACGGCCTGTTGCGCCAGTTCTGCGAGTGTGCGCGTGCCGTAGCGGCCGCGGAGGGCTCGGAGGCCTGCGACGCAGCCGGGGACGGTCGCAGAGCCGATGCCAGTACGGGGCACCTTGTCGACGGGTTGTGCGCCCGAAGGGAGCTTTCCGGTGGACAGGAGGCCGGCCAGATTGTCATCGTTCCACACCATGGCGATCATGTCGCCGCCGAGGCCGCACATGTGGGGGTAGACGACGGCGAGGACGAGGTTGGTGGCGATGGCGGCGTCAACGGCGTTGCCGCCGGAAGTCAGAACCGCCAGTCCGGCTGATGAGGCGAGATAGTGAGGCGAGGCGACGGCAGCGTGCGGGAAACGGTGCGCGGCCATGGGGAGAGGTTACCGTGTTGGGGGGCAAGGCGTAAGTCGTTAGCGGGAGGGTTGAGTTTGCGGCCCGCCGTGAGGTAGGTGCTTATACTTGATGGGATGAGCGAGGACGTTCTTCGCGGGGCGGGTGCGGATGCGTCGGAGCACGCCCCGGCGCCACGCAGGATCGTCCTGGACATGCCCTCGTGGGTGCCTTCGGAGAAGTTCCCGAGGCGGCTGTCGTTGGCGTTGCTGGCGTTGGTTCTGTTGCTCGGTGTGCTGGCTTCGGTAGTGCCGTTTGCGGCGGGGTGGATCAGCGAGGAGGACTTCCGCGACTTTGGGTACGCGGGGATCTTCGTGGCCAACTTCCTGGGGACAGCTACGGGGTTCATACCGGTGCCGGGGCTGACGGCGGCGGGCCAGGGGCTGATCGTCTGGGGGTCGCAGGAGTTGTGGGTGCCGGCGGTGGTGGTGGTGGGGGCGACGGCGATGACGACAGCGGAGGCGACAGCTTACCTGACAGGGGCGATCGGCCGCGGGATCGCGGAGGAGCGGGAGCCGATGAAAGGCCGGATCGGCGAGGTGATGAGCCGGTTCGCGCGGTGGGTGGACTGGCTGATGAAGCGGTGGGGGTTCCTGACGCTGCTGGTGCTGTCGGCAGTCCCTAATCCATTCTTCGAGTTTGCAGGAGTGACGGCCGGCGCGGTGCGGATGAATTTCGGGCGGTTCATTGTGGCGGTGGGGATCGGGAAGACGATCCGGGTGATCCTGCTGGTGATCATCGGGGACGCGCTGATCGACGTGTTTGATCTCTAAGACAGACTTTTCGGGTAGCGCTTGACGAAATCGAATACACGGTAGGAGCGCGGGGTGATGACGATGCGGACCTGGCGCTTGACGCGGGGGAGGAGCTGGGTGAGGTAGGCTTCGGCGGCGGGGCCGAGGTAGCGTTCGACTATCGGCCTGTACTCGGGCGCCATGCCCTCGACGGGTTCGAGCATGGCGTCACCGTCGATGAGGAGGACTTTGTAGGGCGGCGTGGGTGAGTCGATCGAGACGGCGACTGCGGCGGTCCTTCCGATGGCCTTGAGTTTGGCTGCTTTGGGGCCTGTGACCATGATGATGCGACCGTCCAGGTAGCTGAACCAGATTGGGACTACGCGGGGACGGCCGTTGTCGATGTAGGCGAGGCGGGCGAGGTTTGGTCCCTGGAGCAGGGCGGTGATGACAGGGTCATCGTCAGGCAGTGTGATCATGCGGAGAGGATAGCAGACAGCTGGGTTGGCTGCGGTGTGATTTGCTGTGGCCGGGTCCGCGTTATGGATTCCCGCTTCCGCGGGAATGACGGATGGTGACCGGCGGTCGGCGCTTGGCGGGCTTGCGCTGGGTGCGGGTATTTGGCCGCGAGACGCGTGTTTGTTTTGGCTCCTCGCCGTCGTGCGTCCATTGCTGCTGTAGTTGCAGATTCATCTGTGTTCGGCGCTGCATGTCCTATTGTCCTTGCTTCAATAGACAAAACGCAGCGGGATTGTGTTACGGATTGTCGGGAATGGCGTAGCAGTTGGGATTGTTAAGCGGCGTAACCGTCGGGGTGATCACGGTGCCACTCCCAGGCTGAGGCGATGATGTCCTCGATTTCCGGGTAGTTGGGCTTCCAGCCGAGTTCGCGTTCGGCTTTTTCGCGTGACGCGACGAGTGCCGCCGGATCGCCGGGCCGGCGCGGCTCTTCCACCACCGGGATCTCGTGCTCGGTGACGATCCGGGCGGCCTCGATGACCTCCCGGTTGGAGAAGCCAGTGCCGCTGCCGAGGTTGAAGGCACCGCTCGCGGAGGCAGTGTGATCGAGGGCGAGAAGGTGCGCGGTGGCGAGGTCGGAGACGTGGACGTAGTCGCGGATGCACGTGCCGTCTCGCGTGGGGTAATCCTGTCCG
>JBDSHD010000273.1:0-3933 GCA_039918655.1 Dehalococcoidia bacterium
CCTTCGTAATGAAGCGCGAAGGCATCGACTTCCCGGAAGCGCTCCGCATCCTGGCGGCGCGTGCGGGAGTAAAGCTGCCGGAGCGCAAGGTCTCCGTGGAGCAGGACAAGGAGCGCGAACGCCTGTACGCGACAAATGAGGCGGCCGCGGACTATTTCGAGAGTCTGCTCCGGAGTAATGCGGGACGGGAGGCACTGGCTTACCTAGAATCGCGCGGGATCGATGACGCCACGGCGCGGGAGTTCACTCTTGGATACAGTGCAAACAGTTGGGACGCCTGCCGCGACCACCTCCGAAGCAAAGGATTCAGTGAGCGCGAACTCCTTGGCGCTGGCCTGGTGATACGGGGAGACAATGGGCTGTATGACCGCTTCCGGAACCGGCTCATGTTCGCCGTCTGGGACGCGAAAGGCCGGATCATTGGATTTGGCGCCAGGGCGCTCGATGACTCAACGCCGAAGTACCTCAACACGGCGCAGACCGGCCTTTTCGACAAGGGCGGCAACCTGTACGCACTCCACAAGGCGCACGAAGCGATCCGATCGGAGCGACGGGCGGTTGTCGTTGAAGGCTACATGGACGTTATTGCAGCGCACCAGCACGGGCACCGTAACGTCGTCGCTCAGATGGGCACTGCCCTAACGGAACGGCAGTACGGCCATTTGAAGCGGATGGCGGACAAGGTGGTGCTCGTGCTGGATGCCGACGGCGCAGGGCAGGACGCGATGCACAAGGTGGTGGTTGACGTATCTGGCGTGGAACGAGTCTCAGCGGATGCGACGGCTTTCAAGGAGCGTTTGCCGGTTGAACTGCAGTCCACAGGAAACTTCTATGTCGCTGCGCTGCCTACGGGAAAAGACCCGGACGAGCTAATCCGATCCGACCCACACGCCTGGCAGGATACGATCGAGACTGCCCGGCCTTACATCGACTTCTGGATCGAGTACGTGGCGAAGCACGCGGATCTGGTTAAACCACAAGGAAAGCAAGCCGCGGCTGCGGAGATGATGCAGATCGTCCGGTCGATAGATGACACCGTAATTCGGGCCCACTATCTGCAGAAGGTCTCCCGCCTGGCACAGGTTCCAGAGATCGAACTCGCTCCGTTAGTGCGCACTGGCCGGAATGTGAGGGCGGTGCCGGAGCGCCCGGCCGTCGATGGTGGCCCCGGCTCAAGCGAGGAGTTGCTACTGGCCGCGCTCTTGCAATACCCCGACGTGCCGGGTCCGGCCGGAATTTCGCCAGACATCCTGGTGGACGCCCGCGGCAAACGGCTACTGGAGCTGCGAATGGAGCACAACGATCGCGAGGAGCTGAAAAAGGCGGCTGGGCCGGAACTGGCGTCATATCTTGAACGCCTTATAATATGGAAGTTGCCCATCTCGGACGAGGAGCAAGTGCTTGGAGTCCTGGAAGACTGCATCCGCAAGCTGAAACACCGCCAATTACAGGCTGAACAGCAAGCCATCGCGGCTCAGATCGCAGCCCTCCAGATGGAGATGGGGCCTCAAGCCAGAGACACGTCGGCGCTGGACGATGTGCCCGAGGCTTCAGAGGAGCTACAGTTGCTGATCCAGCGGGACATGGAGATTGGGCAGGAATTGCACATGCGCGACAGGGAAGGACGGACCCACACCGTCCGGAGTGGAGTAAATGGTTAACGGTTACGAAGAGAAAAAAGGGGCGGGCGAGAGCAGGCAGCGTCAGCGGGCGCGGTTGGCAGACGACTTACTTGAGGACATTGCGAGCGAAGTTACGGAGACTGTTGATGATGACGATGATGATGATGATGATGCGGCGCTGAGCCCTATTGGCGTTGCCGTGTCAGATGATGATCCGGCGGACCTCTCACCCAGGGCAGCCGCTCGCTCTGCCGCAGGTCTCGAGGATTGGGTCGAGCCAGAGAAGGCTGATGAAGCGGAGCCCGAGGTCAGCGAACTGGACCTCGAAGAGGGGATTGATGACCCCGTTCGCATGTACCTGCGGGAGATCGGAAAGGTCAGCCTACTCACCGCAGATGACGAGAAACGGCTCGCGAGGGCGATGGAGCAGGGCCTTTACATCCAGCGGCTGGAGGAAGAGCACTTCGTGGAGACGGGGCGTAACGCGCGCGGTGTTGACGTTATTGCCCTGATGATGAGGGATATCTTCGACGTTCGGAAGCCGATCGAGGTTATCAAGAAGGATTTGGGGCTTCAGAAGCTAGCATTGGTGCAACTGGCGGAGAGCCCAGACTTCAGACGGATTGTCGACGGCGAACTTGACGCGCCGATGGTCGAGAAGCTCGTCGCACAGCTTAAGGTTGAACAGGAAGAGGCAGAGCGGTTCACCGTTCGCATTTCCATCGCCACGCACGTACCCAAGGCCGAGTTCATCGGCTGGGCTGCCGACGAAATGGGATCGCCGACTAAGATCATTGCCCCGCCTGATGACCTTGCTGACCGCCTCCTGCCGCGAGACACGGCGATTTCGGCTCACTTCAAGCTCATCAAGGACGAGGGCTTCCGGTCCGAGAAGCGCCTCACCGAAGCGAACCTGAGGTTGGTCGTCAGCGTCGCAAAGAAGTACATCGGACGCGGCATGTCACTCCTGGACCTGATCCAGGAAGGGAACATCGGGCTTATCCGGGCGGTCGAGAAGTTCGATTATCGCAAGGGATACAAGTTCAGTACTTACGCGACATGGTGGATCCGCCAGGCGATCACGCGGGCGATCGCGGACCAGGCGCGGACGATCCGGATCCCCGTGCACATGGTGGAGACGATCAACAAGCTCGTGCGAGTGAGCCGGCGGCTGGTACAGGAGTATGGCCGCGAGCCCACGAGCGAAGAGATCGCACGCGGCATGAGCGAAACCGGTAAGCAAGACGGCTCCGCTGGCTTCACGCCGGAGCGCATCCGCGAGATCCAGAAGGTCTCCCAGGAGCCCGTCTCCCTGGAGACGCCGATCGGGGAAGAAGAGGACAGCCACCTCGGCGACTTCATCGAGGATGCGAGCGCGCTAGCGCCCGCCGAAGCGGCCAGTCAGCAGCTCCTGCGCGAGCAGGTCGAAGATGTGCTCGCCAGCCTGACGAGCCGTGAGCGGCGAGTGCTCCAGCTCCGCTTCGGGCTCGAAGACGGGCGTAGCCGCACGCTCGAGGAAGTCGGACGCGAGTTCGGCGTGACGCGCGAACGCATCCGCCAGATAGAGGCGAAAGCGCTGCGCAAGCTCCGCCACCCGAGCCGCAGCCGCAAACTGAAGGATTACCTCGACTAAGGCCCTAACCCCCGGCCCCTGTCCACTGAGGTGGAGAGGGGAGGCGGTAGTTAGCCCGTGTGAAGCATGCGCGCATAGCGAAGCAGGCCGATGACCGACTTCGCGTCCGCGATTTCGCCCGCGTCGATAGCGTTGAGCGACTCCTCCAGGGTGCGCGTTTCCACTTCGATGTCCTCGTCTTCGTCGCCTTCGAGGCGCGACTCGGCGAGGGCGGTGCAGACGAACAGGTGGATGTACTCCGTGGTGTAGCCGGGGGCGACGTAGAGCCCGCCCATGGGCTCAATCGTTCCCGGGCGCATGCCCACTTCCTCCTGCAGCTCGCGCGCGACGGCAGCCAAGGGCTCTTCGCCACGTTCGAGCGTGCCCGCCGGGATCTCGAGCAGGCGCCGGCCAGCGGCGTGGCGGTATTGGGTCACGAGGAGCAGACGGCCATCGTCCAATACGGGCACCATCGCCACGGCGCCGGGGTGACGCAGCGTCTCGCGAAACGCACGCACGCCGTCCGCCATCTCGATTTGGTCGAGTTCGACGTTGAAGAGGCGGCCAGTGTAGACGGTCTCGGAGCCAATGAGACGCGGGAGTTCAGTCATGTCGCGAGCTTAATGTATCGGGCTGGGGCTCTGGGACTCGGTACTCAAGGACTCGGTACTCGGGACTCGTGACTCGGTCCCCGCTATG
>JBDSHD010000274.1:0-4325 GCA_039918655.1 Dehalococcoidia bacterium
CAGGCGTTCTATGCTCGTAAAGCCGATGTGATGAAGCGACGGGTGGATGAACTGAGGATCCGCGAGTGTCACTCCGACTTGAGGTCCGACGCTGTTTGCTTCACGTGCGACGACGAATCGCCGGAATGCATCTGCATTCTGGACTGCGTGGAGTTCAATCGCCGGATTATGATGGTTGATGGCGCTCGGGACGTCAGTTTCTTGGCGATGGACCTGGAGTATCGGGGTCATAAGGGCCTGGCGGACGCGTTTGTTAGCCGATACAAGGCGCTGGCCAATGATCAGGATTTGGGGGAGGTCTTGCCCTATTACGGCGCTTACAACGCCTGTGTCCGGGGAAAGGTCGAGAGTTTCCTCCTCGACCTGCCGGAGGTGCCCGAAAAGGAGAAGCGTGCGGCGGCGAAGCGGGCGCGGCGCTACTTTGAATTGGCGGTTGAGTATGCGAAGTCGCTGCCCCCGGCGTACCTTGTGATCACCTGTGGACTATCTGGTTCCGGCAAGTCCACGGTCGCTGCAAAACTATCGCAGAAACTCGGCGCGGAGGTCGTGTCTTCCGATGTGACTCGGAAGCGCCTGCTTGGTATGGAACCGGACGCGCCCGCCACGGAAGAATACCGCGCCGGGATATACTCCGCCGAAATGACCGAGCGCACGTACCGCGCGATGTTTGATCAGGCGCGCGAAAGCCTGAAGAAGGGTCGCTCCGTGACCTTGGACGCGACCTTCCTTCGGCGCACCGACCGCAAAGCGGTGGCGCGGCTGGCGAAGGAGAGCGGTGCCCAGTTTGCCTGCGTTGCCATCTCCGCTGCTGAGCGAGAGACGAAGCAACGGATGGAGGGCCGGGAGCGGAAAGCCAGCGGAGTTTCTGACGCCCGGTGGAGGACCTACGTCCAGCAGAAGCGGCGGTTCCAGCGACCGTCCGAGGTCGCGCCGGACCGACTGATCCTGGTGGACACCACGCGCGGGGGTGTACGCGATGTTGAACGCGCAGTCGAAGCGCTGCGGGCCTTATCTCCGCTGTCGGTCGTGGGCTAGCGGCCGGTCGAACCGTGGCCGCCCGCGCCGCGCTCACTCAGCGATAGCTCGCCCGTCTCCTCAAGATCGACCATGACAATGCGGCTGATGACTAGTTGTGCGATGCGGTCGCCGTCGTGAATAATGTGCGGCTCGCGGTAGGGAAGTGTGTACATATTGACCATGAGTTCTCCCCTGTAGTCCGCGTCGATGGTGCCCAGCGTGACCATGATTCCCTTTGCTGAGAGGCCTGAGCGCGGCCTGATCTGCACATCCAGCCCTCCTGGCGTGTCCATCGCTATCCCGGTCGGCACTCGGATCGGTTCAACTCCCACCTCAAGGTCCTGATCGAGGCACGCGTAGAGGTCGTGCCCGGTCGCGCTTTCGGTCGCCCGGTGAGGCAGACGCGCGGATGGCTTCAATTTCTTGATCAGGATCGTCGAGCTATTAATTACTGTCATTTTGGGTGATCCTTATTCCGCAGGTGGTGCTCCGTCTCTCGACTTGAGCCACACCATAGCAAGTCGCTGGAGCGCTGTGAAGGATGCAAGTGCTGCGAGTATCCAAAGCATGTAGGTGATGATCCCGTCGTCGTCAGCGATGGCTGCGACGATGAGTCCGACCCCCATGAGGGCCACGCGCTCGAAGCGAGTGAACGCACCCTCCCGCAGGGTCAGCCCGATGACCTCGGCGCGGGCCCGGACGTAGCTCACGAGAATCGATCCAACAACCGCGACGAAGACCAGTAGCTCCTCCGTCTGGCCCCCGCGATCGCTGAAATACACGAGCAGTCCGAACAGGACGAGGGCTTCTGATATCCGGTCCAGCGTAGCGTCGAAGACGGCGCCGAACGGTGTAGCCTGCCCGGTGGCGCGGGCAAGGGCGCCATCGTACATGTCGAGGGCACTCGCCAATAGGACGAGAACGCCGGCCCAGATGAACTCGCCTTCGGCGGCGAAGTAAGCCGCGACGGCGTTCCCCACCAGGCCAAGTACTGTGAGCATATTTGGTGTTACGCCGATGCTCGCCAGGGGACGTACCACCGGCTCGGTCATCCATTTCGGCGCGGACCGTGGCAAGCCGAGGCGCATCAGGCCGACGCTCCGGCAGTGATCGTGTCCTCGTAGTAGTTCAGTACGCGTCCGGATACTTCCTGCCACGAGTAGTCCTGGGCGTGCCGGGAGCCGGCGCGGCCCATCTCTTCGCGCATCGCGGCGTCTCCGAGAAGCCGGCGCAGCGAGTCAGCCATGGACGCGCTATCCCGAGGCGGCACCATCAGTCCGTGAACCCCCTCGGTGAGCACGTCCTGGAAGCCCTGGATGCGGGTCGCGACGATCGGTAGCCCCGCAGCCATCGCTTCCAGGATGATCAGGCCCAGGCTTTCGTGACCGGTATTCGGGGCGCAGAAGACATCTGCGCTCCGGTAGTAGCGCGGCAAGTCCTCGTTGGGGACGTAGTCGGTGAAGACGACGTCCTCGACCTGGTTTTGCTGGATGTAGCGGAGGCAGGACGGCCGAAGGCCGCCGTCGGGACCAACGACTATCAGGCGGATCCGCGGCTGAGTCTTTTTCAGCGTAGCGAACGCCTCCAGCAGATAGGGCAGCCCCTTGCGTGGCTCCTGGCGGCCGACAAAGAGGATGTTCCGCTTGTCGTCCATGTATTTCGGCATCGGCGGGACCTCTGCCGCGAAGAATGCGTAGTCTATGCCGCTGGGGATGATGCGATAGCGCCCGGCGAAGTATTTGCCGATCAGCTTGAGGGCGGCGCGCGAGTGAGCGATCCGCCCCTCTATCCGGGGCCACCAGGGCTGGATCACGACCCGCGAGTACGCGTAGATGCGGCTGCCGGTATCCCGGGCGGCATGGAAGGTCGCGATCACAGGCGCATCTGAGTAGCGGACGAATTGAAACGGCAGTATCGGCATGAACGGCTCGTGAACGTGCACGACGTCGAAGGTCTCGCGTTTCAGGTACTGTTTCACGCGCGGTGCCAGGTCGTGGGAAAGGCTGATATTAGCGACGGACCCACTGGCCGGCAGCCCGATCCCGGCGTGACCGATCACTTCCAGCCACTCCGGCTGGGAGCGAAGACGCTTCGAGGTGGGAGCGATCACCTTGACGTCGTGACCCTGGCGCATGTAGTTGGCGGTCAGGTGCGTGACGTGCCGGTTGACGCCTCCGGGCACCGACCAGTCGTAGGGGGAAACGAGGGCAATTCTCATCGCACGGCTACTATACGACGCACAAAGCTCCAGGCCGTGGGTCCCCAGCCGAGGGCGCGCGGAGTTGAAGTGATTCCCCGATAGGTCTGCCTGACGACGGTGCCGAGGCCCAAGTCCGTGAGTGAGGGGTGTCGGCCGGAAACACCGCGCGTCTGCAAGAGAGCGATCGCGTTGCGTAGTTCGGTTGGTGTGCTTCCGGGGAAGTGCGTGTACCCAGTTCCAACCGCGCCCAGGAAATGCGCGTCACTCCCACCTGCTTCCGCCAGTCCCAGCTCAGCCGCCAATCGCCTCGCGCCAGTGCGACCCCTCCTCCCGGCTGGAGTTGAGTTCATCACCTCGATGCCGTCCAGGCCGTCCTTGGCGTGCCGGATGTGCCGGTCGCTGATACCGCGGGCCAGCCAGGTAAACGGGTGGGGCACTATGCAGATACCGCCTTGTCTCTTGACCGCATCGATCGTTTCGCGGAGAGGTCTCAGGCTTGGAACGGGATCCTCGATAAACAGCGCCAGGAGGTGACCTTCGATGGTCGTGACTTCCACGCCTGTCACCACCTGGAACCGGTGGCTCCCTTTTGCCCATCGCTCGCGTACCTGCATCGCGCCGGCGACATCGTCATGTTCGGTCACGGCGATGACGTCAAGATCCGTTTGCGACTCCACGTATTCGAGAAGCTCTGCTCCTGAGAACATGCCGTCGCTGGACGAGGTGTGGATATGGAGGTCTGCTTTGCCCATTAGGCGGTGACCTGGCGAGCGTCCACGGGAACGGGCGAGTCATCGGTAGCGGCGTCCCAGATGCGCTCGAACACAGCCCATTGGTCAGGCTCCTTACGCAGCCACCACTCGAGCCTTTCGATATATTTGAGCATGGCAGCCCGGACGTCCGCTTGAAGGTCGTCGGTGCGCTCGATGATGATCTCTTCCTCGAGATAGGCATCGATCCCGTAGCGTCGGCGTCGGACGCAGAACGAGGGAAAGATCGCCGCGCCCGTGCGAAGGCCGACCTCAACCGGGCCGGTTGGCATCCAGGTGTCCACCCCGAAGAACGGGAGCTTCATCCGCGGCCCCTCGATGTCGCGATCTCCCATGAG
>JBDSHD010000275.1:0-4148 GCA_039918655.1 Dehalococcoidia bacterium
ATCGACTTCGGCGCCATACGGGTTGCACAGGTGGACTCGGTGGGGCGATTTCCGACACGAATTAGTGGTGCCCCCGGCATGACTCGAACCTGCGCTGCGTCTCAGGGATCTGGGGAGTAGCGTCCGTCTTCGTCTGTGTCGTATCGCGTGGCGTCCGCGATTGGGCCGTCGGAGCTGCTATCGATCGTCGGCGTCGAAGCGGCGGTGCCAGGGCGCGCCCCCCGGAGTGGTGGGAGGCGCGCGCCCACGACCTGGCCCAGGACTGCGAATCCGATTTCCGGCGGGATCACCCAGATTGGCAATCCGAGGGCAAGGCGCATCGCGAACAGCAGGGGGATGCTGGCGTGAATGGCCAGGAACCAGGCTGGGGAGAAGCGACGAAGGCCCCGTCGCCACATACCCAGTAGCACGTTAATCCCGAACGCGGTGGCGAACAAAAGTCCGATGCTGACAGGTTCCATACAAGGAGTTTTACCAGTAACTACGTTCGACCGAAACTCCTCCGGGCCCCGGCTTAAGTAAACGGCGTAGTGGTGCCCCCGGCAGGACTCGAACCTGCGACCTGCGGTTTAGGAAACCTATCGCGGCGAACGCTGTGCGGTTGTATCCGGACGGGCGAACGTTGTGTGCCTAGATCGTGGGTGTCCGGAGAGGACTATATACTGGTGTCCAGCTTGCGTCCATGGACGTCGGAAACGATGATATTCAGGTGATACGCGGGGCCGCCCGGCGCTGCAGTAGGAAGGAGAAAACACGTGGGTTTCGCACGCTTTATGGCTTCCCCTCTGGGTAGGGGCGGTCGAATTGTTCTCGGCGTAGTTCTCATTGCGGTGGGGATCGGCATCGTCGATGGTGTGCTGGGATGGATCATCGCCATCGCTGGCTTGCTCCCGTTAACCCTGGGGATCATCAACGGATGCATTCTTGCCCCTCTCTTGAAAGTCCCGTTCAAGGGCTCCGACTTGCCGCCGTCCTGAGCCGCTGGACCACCATTCGCCAGCGTTCACGCTGACCGCTTACGCACACGTACCGGAGTCCATGCAAGATCAAGCTGCGGAGGCGATGGCGCGGGCCCCTGCAGCGCCGTGATCCGAGTCCTTGAACTCCTCTCAAGAGTCCACCCTACGCGGTGGATTTCAGCGCACCTAAGCGATATGCGGCGCACTGATTCAGATACGAAATGCTGGTGCCCCCGGCAGGACTCGAACCTGCGACCTGGGTTTAGGAATCCTATCGCGGCAACGCTGTGCGGTTGTGTTCAGACCGGCGAACGCTGTGCGCCCAGATCACGGGCGTCTGGACAGGAATTTAGTCAAGGGCTTGCTGACCTGGCAACCGTCGAAGTGACGCCGGGAAACGCTGGAGCCGGCCACTGGGGACACTAAACATAATTCTAACTAGTTTCTTTTACGTCTCTTACGCCTCAGAGATGACGAGGCTAATAGAGTTAGAGGGAGTTAAGAACCCGTAAAGGGCTCTGCCGCGTCCGCCCGAATACACGCTCAGGGGGGTAAACGCTTATCGAATCACACACAAACCGGATCCACCCACCCATCCATTCAAGGGGAGGTATAAACCCATGAAGAAGAATCTGCTTCTTAGCACGCTCATGATCGGCGCCGTTCTCGCGGTCGTTGCGGGCGCGGGCACGTTCGCGACTTTCACCGACCAGGCGACCGGTTCTCAGACCGTCACGTCGGGCTCCGTGGACGTCCTCGTAAACGGCGACGCTGGTGACAACTTCGCCATCTCGCTGACCGGCGGTCCCGGCTGCCCGTCCAACATGGCGTTCGGCGACACCTGCACGTTCGCGCTCACCGTTGCCAACAATGGCACACTCTCCGAGACCACGGCATTCACGTTGACGGAAACGGACACAAACAACTGCTGGACGACGACCTACGCTCTGCCGAGCGGTGACGTTGAAGGCGGCGACGCCCATAACGACCACGACCCGGGTGATTCTCACGCAACGACTCTCAGCACCACGCTGGACAACGACGCTGCGGTCTGCCAGGGCTCGTCCAACACGATCAGTCTGACAATCGACGCTACTCAGTCGCCCTCGCCGCACAACTAGCGGAATCAAAGTAAACACGATCTGACTGAGCGAGGAATGAACCGTTGAATTTGCCTCTACGGCTGGTGGTCTGGGGACTTATAGGAGTGGCGCTGCTCGGAGCGATTAGTTTCGCCCCGAACAACGCCCTGGTCCCCGGGCCGCGCCTCGCGCTGGCCGCCAATGTGGACATCACCCTGAACGCCGATCCGGACGACAACATTGTGCTGGGGTTAACTGGTCCCGGATGTCCTTCTACCATGGCCCCTGGAGATACCTGCGCCGCTGCCGTCTCCATCTCGAACAACGCCAGCGACTTAGCGATCGACTACACCGCCACGGCCGTCGTAAGCGCTGGGGCCGAATGCGACGCCGCGAACCCCGGTTCCGACTTCACGGTCACTCTGGGCAATTTCCTGGACACAACAGACAACCCGGGTGGTGATGACATCGGCCACATGCCAGCCCGGACGCTGGACACTGAGTCCTTTGACGTGCGGGTCAACCTCGCGCCCGGCGCTGGCAATTCGTGCCAGACGGCGACTGCAACAGTCCTTCTCACCGTCGACTCCTGGGAGGACATCGTGGACCGCAATAACCGCACCGACGTGCACATCGGCTCGAAGGCCTGCCTGGGGCCGTTCACGAACACGATCACTGGTACCCCGGCCTCCGAGACCCTTCGCGGGTTCCCAAATGGCCGGAATCGTATAGTCGGTAACGGCGGCAACGACACGATCATCGGCGCACCCAAGGACGATTGCATAGAGGCGGGACCCGGCAACGATGTCATCGACGGCGGTCAAGGCGATGACGAGATCTACGCTGGCGAAGGGCGCAACGACGTCAGGGGTGGCCCCGGAAACGACAGCATCTTCTCCGGTGCCGGCGACGACACTATCGACGCCGGCGAGGGGAATGACCTAGTCAACGCCGGCAACGGGTCTAACAAGGTGACCGGCGGACCGCACTTCGACGACATAACCACTGGATCCGGAAACGACTTCATCGACGGCACCTCCGGCACGGACGTGTGCCGTCCGGGCGGCGGCAGCGACGTCGTGGCCAACTGCGAGGGGAGTTAGGCGACATGCTTGATAGCGTTGGTCGGTCGAAACGATCCGTTAGCACAGAAAAGCCAGGGACCACTGGCGTCAACTCAATCACTCGAATGGCATTCAAGGCCGGTGAGTGGATTGCCTTCGGTTGCGCGGCAAGCGCTGTCCTGGCCGCGGTCCTGCTACTGGTCGGCCCGCGCCTTCTCGGCTGGCAGGGAGTCATCGTACTCAGCGGCAGCATGGAACCCGCCATGCAAGTAGGCGACCTCGCCTTCGTCGATCCATCTGCCGACCCCTACGATATGCGGGTCGGAGACATCATCACCTTCCGTTCACCGCATGATCGCGGACAGACGATCTCCCATCGCGTGATCGAAGTCGTCGACACGGGTCCAGGCCTCAGCTACCGCACGAAGGGCGATGCGAACGAAGACCCCGATCCGGAAACCGTGCCGGTGCGCGATATCGTGGGCGAGGTGCGCGTACAACTGCCGTACGTCGGTCGTGTCGCGCAACAACTCCAGGACCGCCTCGTCTTCTACACGATCCTTGGCATCCCTGCCGCACTGCTCATCTTTCACGAACTCGGCTCTATCGCCCGCCAGTTCAAGCGCAAGGAGGGAACGGAAGAGTGAACCCTCGTTTTGTCTTTGCCGTGGCGATTCTCGTCGCCGTCACGATGGCAGTACTCGGCGGCGTGCAGCTGCCTGGTACGTATTCCACGTTCAACGACAGTGCAACCGGGAGTCAGCAAGTTAAGGCCACGGCGAACTTCGTGCCGACCGCCTGCCAGGGCATCCACTCGACCCTTGCCGGGTGGAACATCATCAAAGGCAACAACGCTAATAACAGCCTCAATGGCACAAACGGCGACGACCTGATATGGGGCCTCGGTGGCGATGACACGATCACCGGCGGCGGAGGCGCCGACTGCATTGTCGGCGGCGATGGTACGGACACGCTCAGCGGCGGCAACCAGAACGACGTGCTCCTCGGCGGCTCCGGCAACGACGGACTCAACGGTGACAATG
>JBDSHD010000276.1:0-5067 GCA_039918655.1 Dehalococcoidia bacterium
AGAGGCTGAAGAAGTTCACGCGGTTGCCGCGCTTGTACCCGAGTGAGAAGTTCTCACCTTCGCCGAGGAAGTTGCGCGTGGCGAACTGCGCCTGGACGAATGCGCCGCCGCCCTCGGAATAGCCGCCACCGAACTGGATGTCGTTCTTCCCTTCCTCGACACCTTTGATGGTGATGTCGACGGTCTTCGACGGCTGGTTGACCTTGAAGTCGGGATTCTCCGTGACCTTGAAGTAGCCGAGCTGTCCGAGCTTGTAGATGCTCTGCTTGAAGGTCTCCATGTCCATGATCATCCCCTCTTCGAGGAAGATCTCGCGGCGGAGAACCTTGTCCTTGGTGGTGGTGTTGCCCTGGAACTCGAGCCGGCCGAGGCGGAACTGCTCGCCCTCGAACACCTCGATGTTCACGTCGACGATGTCCTTCTCGCGCTGCACGTATTCTGGATTGACGTACGCGTAGATGTAGCCGCGCATCCGGTACGCCTCGCCGAACGCGTCGATGCGGGTCTGGATCGGCTTCCGCCGGATCGTGTCGCCTTCCTTGAACGGCCAGTCCCCGATGATCTGGTCGGCCGTGAAGACCGTGTTGCCGGTGACCGTGACCTTGCCGAACGTGTGGATGTCGCCTTCCTTGACCGGGATGACGAGCTTCACGCGCGGCTTGCGGGTGTTCCGCCCGACCGTGACGATCTGCGGGTCGCCGAAAGCGAGGTCCATGTAGCCATGGTCCTGGTAATGGTTCTTGATGCGCTCCAGATCCTCGTCGAGCTTCGACGGAATGTAGAGGTTCTTCTTCCGGATCCAGCTGATGAGGCCGTGTTCCTTGACCTCTTTCATGATGGTTCGAAGGCGGCGATCGGAGAACCGGTCGTTGCCCTGGAAGTCGATGTCCTTGACGCGGGCCTTGATGCCCTCGCTGATCGTGAAGACAATCTTCTTCTCGCCCGGCTCGTTCATCTCCTCTTCGGACGTGATGACGTTGACGCCTTCGAACCCGCCTTCTGTATAGCCGCGCCGGATTGCCTCGGCCGCTCGGCGGACGAGCGTCTGCTCGATCGTGTTGCCGACGTGCAGGTCGATTTTCTCGCGTTCCAGTGCCTCATTGATCTTGGCGGTGGCGAGCTCCTTGTTGCCGCGGAACTCGACCGAACCGATGCGCGGGCGCTCTTTGACGATGGCCCGCACGATGACGCCTGTCTCGCCCGGCTCTGCTTCGAGCTTGATGTCGTCGAACAGTCCTGTCTGCCACAGGTTCAGGAAGTTCCGCTGCAGCGCCTCGGGGTTGTACGGATCGCCCGGGACGACGCCGAGGTAGACACGGATCGTGTCGCTGGCTACCGACCCGTTTCCGACCGCTTCGAACCGTTCGATCGTCTGTCCGGGAGCCGGCACCCTACCCTCGGAGGGTCGGGCCGTTCCCGGCGCGTCGGTGATCCGACCGGTGCCGGTGTTCGGCGACTCGATGATCGTCCCGGCGCGGGGGCGGGGGGGTTGAGGTTCAGGGGTCTGCGCCTGCGCAACCGCGCAGGCGAGGAGCACAGTGGCAAGCGAAGTGGGTAAAAGTCGAGCCATAGATTGATCGAGAGTCCCGTTTTGGCGTTTGACGCGCGACAGGGCCTACTAGTCACGCGGGGGGGACAACACCGGGGAAACGGCGCGCATTCTACACGGAGTGTCAGCCGTAGGTGGCCAGGCCCTTCCCGAAGGACCAGTTCTCCTTGGTGACCTCCACAAGGCAGATCAGGACGTCATCAGGCCGGAGATCGACGGCTCTGGCGGCCCGGCTGACGAGATCTGCGTAGAGGTTTCTCTTGATCTCGAGCGTCCGGCCGGCGTTCAGGGTGATTCTCACGACCACCAGATCGTGGGAGCGGTCGACCCCCGCGTACGAGGGATGGGCGATCAACTCGTGCTCGGCGACCTGGTGAAAGATCTGAAAACGATCGTCCGCCGGAACGTTGGCCTGGGAGACGAGCGCCTCATGGATGGCGTCGCCGAGGGAACGGAGGTACTCGGGCGGTTTGCCACGACGGAGGGTGATCTCGACGAGCGGCATGGCGGGATTCTAGTAGTTGGTAGCTGGTAGCTGGTAGCTGGTAGCTGGTAGCTGGTTGGGCGGGAACCGGCTACTAGCTACTAGCTACTAGCTACTAGACGTTCGCTTCACAAATAGCGTAGCAGTCATTGGCCAGCCACGAAGAGTTCGTCGAGTTTGTATTTCCAGCGAAAAACGACGGGCGTTTGGTTGAGTTCACGGAGTGCGAGTTCGATGCGGTCCTTGAGCTCTTGTTTTGATTCGACTCGGATGCCCCGCAGGACGCTTCTGGCGAGCTTCGAGAAGAACGTTTCGATCAGGTTCAGCCAGGATCCGTGTTTGGGCGTGAAGATGAACTCGAAGCGGTTGGGGCGAGTGGCGAGAAACGTTCTCGTTTCCTTCGATACGTGTGCCGAGTGATTGTCGAGAATGACACGGATTCTCGTGGTCGCAGGATAGTAGTCGTCGACCATGCGGAGGAAGTCGATGAACTCGCGACTTCGATGTCGTTCGGCAACCAGTCCATGCACATGACCGGTGGATAGATCGATTCCCGCCAACAGCGAGAGTGTGCCGTGTCGTACATACTCGAACTCGCGCGTGAAGGTGGGGTGTACCGACGGAACCGGAGGCAGATCAGGTCCGGTGGTACCAATCGCTTGAATCCCGGGCTTTTCATCATAGGAGAGAATCGCGATGTCGGTTTCGCCCTCGCTGTTGCGAAGTAGCTCGACCTGTCTGTAAACGCAAAGGACCTGCGCCATCTTGATGTCGAACTCGGGATCGCGTCGTTCGAGGTAGTAGCGAACTTTGTGGGGTCGCAGTTCGTGGCTTGCCAGAATCTTGGAAACGGTCCCTCGCGCAAGCTTCTGGAGAGAAGGATGGCCCGCTTCCAGGCAATGCCCACGGACGTGCTGAGCCAGAAGAGAAGTGGTCCACAGCTCGCCCGCGTATCCAAGATCCTTGGGCTTCTGGCAGGCCAGTGAGACGACCCACGCAAGCGCCTCCTTGGTTTTCTCCGGCTTTCGTCCGCGCCCAGAGAGATCCTTCAGCGACGGTACCGCTCCGAGTTGAAGTGCCTTATCGATGGCCCGCTCGACTTTGGGCCTGTTGGTTCGCTGGGTCCGAGCAATCTCGGACACCTTCACTCCTTGCGCATACGCCAGCAGGATCTGCGCTCTCTCGATCGCCTGCCTCGAGGCGATGCGTGATCGACTAATCGTCACCAACTGCTTCTTGTCCTCGGTCGACAAAACCAAGGGGGCCCGCGTACTCTGAAAAGGCATGACCATCTCCTCTCAGAGAGACAGTCTGCTATCCTTTGTCTATCATTGCAACACTATTTGTGAATCTAACGTCTAGGCTCACGCACACAGGGCCGCGAAAGCGGAAGCGTTGAGCCTTGGAATCGACTAATACCCTTTGACGTTAATAACGTGTGGCGTTACTATACCTCGCGATGATTCGGTCGTGGAGGGATGAGGAGGCCAGAAAGATATTTGGCGGCACTCGTTCCAAAAAGTTGCCATCAGAGATCCTTGGCACGGCTAGGCGGAAGCTGGTGATGCTCAATGCTGCGACAAAGCTAGAGGATTTGCGAGTCCCGCCGAACAATCGGCTTGAGAAACTTGAGCGAGACCGGGCCGGGCAGTGGAGTATCCGTATCAACTTGCAGTGGCGGGTTTGTTTTACTTGGGACGGCGGCGCAGATGACGTTGAGATCGTTGATTACCATTAACTAGGAAGACACAATGTCCGAAAAGAAACTCCCACCTGTGCATCCTGGCGAAATTCTCCGCGAAGAGTTTCTCGGGCCGATGAGCCTCTCACAGTATCGACTCGCAAACAGCATCGGCGTTCCACCGCGCCGCATCAACGAGATTTTCCACGAGAAACGCTCCATTTCTGCCGATACGGCACTGCGGCTAGGCGTCTTCTTCGGCACGTCTCCCGAGTTCTGGCTTAACCTGCAGACGCATTACGACCTCGAGGTACAAAAGAGCCGGATGGGGTCCGAACTTGAGGACGTTAGGGTGCTAACCGGTATTTTCCTGAAGTCATCCCGCGTTCAGGCTACTCCGGGGCGTATCACCTATCACGATGCGGACACATCGACCTCCAGCGGTCGCCCACGTGGCGCCGCACAGGCGTCTTCCCGCAAGGCGGTAAAGCACCGATGAGTAAGCCCAAGGACGTTTCCGCCGCGAAGGAGAGCGAACTCTCGCGGTTCCAGAGGCTAGCCCGCGCCATCTTCGGCGTAGACAAGCGTGACGTGGCAAAGCACGAGCCGACTAAGCGGGTGAAGAAAGACGATCCGCCGAGCGTCTGAGTTGCTTAGCAACGACTATCACGGTGCTGGTGTGGTACGGCCACTGCCGGTTTGCCTCTGCAATCAGGTTGTCATCCACAACACCTGCCCCGGCCAGCTCGTTTGCCGTCATCCGCACACGCTCGGCAAATCGTTGTTGGTAGGCACTCCCGATCTCTATGTGCCATTCGCTGAGTTGAACGAGTTGCGCCTCGAACTCGGCGTGGTGTTCGGTCCCGGCTAGTGATGCGTCAGGTTGCGGCGCATCCCTGAACTCTCCGATAGGAACTGCTCAAGTTCCGCCGCTAAGAGGATCGCTTGCGCTCGCAAGGAATGGTCGCGTTTCGCATCGCGTCGTGCCACCGCCGCGAGATCGGCCCGAGCCTCAGCCATCTCGCCGCGCATCTCGCGTTGTTCCCGTCGCGTCTCTGCCTGTTGCCTCAAGAGGGCTGCAACGCGAGCGTCACGAGCCACCTGCTCCTTCTTGGCCTGATGATCGGCAACCGCGTCAACCAAAAGCAGGGCGCCCGTAAGGAGCAGAAACGCCACGAACGCGTACCAGCGAATGGCGGCATCCGTCTGCGGCCAGATCGAAACCCAGGCACCGAGGCCGCCGAGACCGACAGTCATCAGCCGCTTTAGTCCATGGCAGCACGGTCGGTATTCTACTGGCCCACTTAGGTGAGTCAAGTATGTTGTTACCAAGGGTTGCTTTACGCCTCATTA
>JBDSHD010000277.1:0-2593 GCA_039918655.1 Dehalococcoidia bacterium
AGCCCGTCCGTCACGAGTTCTCCTTCGCTACCGGCGAGGGCGGTGGTGCCTTTGTCCACCTTGATGCCCGGGATGACGCCCTGGTCTTCGAGTACGCGCCGGAGGGGGGTGCCGCCCGCGCTGTCCTGGCGGATGGTTTCGTCGTAGAGGATGACGCCGCTGATGAAGCGGGACGCGCCTGGAGTGCGGAAGAGGAACTCGCGGTAGTCCCGGCGGTTGGCGTCAGTGCTTTCGGCGCCGATACTGTCGAAGCGTTTCTTGATGGTGCCGGCGCTTTCGTCAGCCGCCAGGATTCCCTTGCCGGGCGCGACGAGCGCGCGCGCGATGTTGGCCAAGTCCGTGGAGCGTGTCATTCCTATTCCTCCTTGTGGTTCCAATGTGAACCGCCACGCCAGAGTCTATCGCAGATGGACGGTTATGGTCATGCGTTCGAGGGATGCCTCCGATTCTAGTAACAGCGAACCCCCGCTGGTGGTTTGGCGTATAGGAATATGTGTGGCCTATAATGAATTTGGTGCATCTGAGCACGCGAACCCGTCACTGGTGAGTTCCCCCTTGCGTATTGCCCTTGGAAGCGACGAGAAGTCGCATGTCACGGACTTTCTTGCGCGCGAGCTAGAGGCTCGCGGCTGCAAGGTGTCCCTGTCCGGCGCGTTGAGTTTGAATTCGGGAGAGCCCAAGGACTGGCCTGATGTGGCGGAGAGAGTGGCGATGGAGGTCACGTCCGGTGGCGCTGACGAGGGGATACTCTTGTGCTGGACCGGCACGGGGGTGTCGATCGCGGCTAACAAGATGCTGGGGATACGGGCGGCACTGTGCGTAGATGCGGAGACGGCGCGAGGAGCAAAGGCATGGAACCAGGCAAACGTGTTGTGCCTGAGCCTGCGGATGACGACCGAGACGATAGCACGGGAGATACTGGACGCGTGGTTCTCTGCGAGGGCGGATTCGTCCGAAGCGGGGAACGTCGATAAAGTGAACGACATGGATGCGCGGCGCACCACCGCACCGCTCAGCAGATGATCGAAAGGACAGACCGGTAGTGGACGAAGAGCAAGGAAAGAAGAAACGCGGCCGCCGGAAGGGCGGTAAGCCCTACGAATCACCTCAAAGCGAGTCGACGCAGCAGTCGGACGACACCCAGGCGCAAGATGGAGACATCACAGCCGATACAGCCGGTGACGTGACAGCGACGGAAGCCGGAGAAGCGACCGGAGACCAGGCAAAAACGAAGCGTAAGCGAAGCCAGTCCTCCAGCAGTAGCTCTCCGGATGTTTCGCCCATGGACTTCTGGCGGAGCGGCCAGCCACGCACTCACCGGACGCAGGCAGCGACGGCGCAGAAGAAGCAGGGCGTCTTCGGGCGAGTGCGGAACATGTACCTCCCGCCGTGGGTGCCGGTGGTGGGCATCATTTTCGTGGTGTTCGGCGTGCTGGCATTGTTGTTCATCACGCGATCAGTCACCGGCGCACCGAGGATCTCGGACCACTGGCACGCGACTTACACGTATTTCGTATGCGGAGAGAAGCAACCCAACGCGCCAACTTGGGAGGGAGTGGGAGTGCATACCCACGGCGACGGAGTCATGCACATCCACCCATTCACTGCGTCCGAAGAGGGCTCAGGCGCGCGGCTGGTGAAGTGGTTTGACTATGGCGGCGGGAAGCTGGACGACGACGAGATACGCATGCCGGGGAGCAGTGTTACCTACAAGAATGGAGATGAGTGCCCGGACGGAACTACCGGCGAGGTGCAGGTGACCGTTAACAGCCAGAAGCTGAGTGACTGGAGCCGCTACATCCCGAAGGACGGCGATCGCGTCAGGATGGATTTCGGTCCGCCGCAGGACCAGTTCCAGCTGGAGGACCGGATCGTGCTGCCGGAAGAGCAGGCAACGCGAACCGTCGAGGTCAACGTGGCGGGGAACGAGTCAGAAACGGCGTTCGATCCCGCGAGCCTCCAGTTGAAGGCCGGTGAGACGGTGAAAGTCGTGCTCAAAAACACGGCGGATGTCTCACACGGGATGCGTTTCGCGGGCACCGACAATGAGTACGACACGGGAGATGACTTCGTGGTCGTGCCGGCGGGCAGCGATCCACAGAAGGCCGACCAGGGTGACGTGATCCAGCCCGGAGGCGAAGGATTTGCGGTCATCCGGTTTGACGAAGGTGGCGAGTCGCAGTTTAAGGATCCGACCGCCAGCAATCCGGAGACGCAGGAGCCGTTCGCGACTGGAACGGTAGTGATCACGGATGCGCCGTCAGCGACGCCGGTGGAGGACGTGATTGAGCAGGAGACTGACGTGGTGATGAAGGACAATGTATTTGAGCCGGGCACGATCACTTTGGCTGCTGGCAAGGAGTTCAGGATCAACCTGGACAACCAGGGCAAGTTCGCCCACAACCTGCGCATTGCGGGGCTCGATGGGGAGTTCGAGACGGACGATGATATCGTGTCGCCGGATGTACCTCCGGGTGAGAAAGACGACGTGACGGCCCAGATTGACGAGCCAGGAGAGTACGCGTTCCGGGATGATTTCCACCCCGATATGACTGGGACATTGACGATCGAATAGGGCTTTGTTGAGAGAATG
>JBDSHD010000278.1:0-8518 GCA_039918655.1 Dehalococcoidia bacterium
AGAAGTGCGGGTGTGATATTGCCATCCCCTGCACGCCACCCATCTGCTTGATCGCAGACACCGTCTCGTCGTCGATGAAACTGATCATGTCCCAGAGGAAGTTCCCTCGGGCCGTTCCAATTAACAACATTCGCTGCCCGATCGCGAATTGAGGATATGTGTGGATGCCCTCCACACCGGGGTCAACTGTGAGGAACACGTTCTTGTGCCCACTGGATCGCAGTTCCTCCAGTGTCGTCCACTGCTGACCGCCCCGCCCGATGTACTGCCGCTCGTCATCGCAGATGATACAGCGCTCCGGCGTCGCCTTGCTCTCGGCGTGCTGGGTGCCACAGATCCGGCAAATGTACGGAATCACGCTGGGGAGTATACGGCACGCGACAGGCCGGGAATGAGCCTATTCTCCGCCCCCAGCCACTTCCATCGGCATCGCCGGTCGCGCTGGCCCTTCCACACCGATATGCGGGATCAGCCGGTCCAGCCAATGCGGCATCCACCAGTTTGCCCTGCCCATCAACTGCATCACCGATGGCACAAGCACCAGTCGCACAATCGTCGCATCCAGGAAGATAGCTACCGCCAGGCCGATGCCGAACTCCTTCACGACCCGCTGGTCACTGAGCGCGAAGCTCAGGAACACCGCGATCATGATCGCCGCCGCCGCCGATATCACCCGCGACGTCAGCGCCAGGCCCCGTGCAACCGCCTCGCTATTGTCACCACTCTTCAGGTATTCCTCGCGGACCCGGGAGACCAGGAACACCTCGTAGTCCATCGATAGCCCGAACAGGACGGCAAACAACATCATCGGCAAGAACGACTCGATTGGGCCCTCTCGTTGCACTCCAATAACGCTTCCCATCCAGCCCCACTGGAAGACCATCACCAAGACGCCGAACGATGCGCCGATCGACAGGAGGTTCATCACCGCGGCCTTCGCGGCCACAACCACCGACCGGAAGAGGATCGTCAACAGGACAAAGCTCAGGCCGATGACCCCCGCCATGAAATATGGGAGACGCGAGTCCAATCTTTCACCAACGTCGATGAAAAGCGCGGTCGGCCCACCCACCAGCGGTTGCACGCCAGAACCCGCCAGGGACTCGCGCAGATCCTTGCGCATATCCCCTACCAGTGTTTCGGTTGCCTCGTCCTGCGGAGCCGTCTTCGGGATCACTGTGAGAACTGCCGCCGTGCCATCCTCGTTTGCGCGTGGCGGCGTTACCGCGGCGACGTTTTCCATCTCTTTGAGACGCTCGGGCACGCCCCCTAGAGCACCGGGATCGCCGCCGTCGATCTTGAACCCGACGATAATGGGCCCGTTGAAGCCCGGGCCGAACCCGGCTGCCAGCAGGTCATACGTTCGCCGCGACGTGAACGACGTGGGGTTATTACCCGCGTCTGAGCTTCCCAACCGAATGTCCAAAACAGGGGCGGCCAGCAGCAGGAGCAGCCCGGTGGACAGCACCATGCAGATTACCGAGTGACGCTGGATCACCCGCGCGAACCGGTATCCCATTCCCGTTTCGCTGTCGGTTACCGGCGTCGCCAGACCGGGAATCCGCCACCGCTCGATGTGTGGACCGGTCAGGCGCAGAATCGCGGGAAGGACCAAGAGCGCCACCGCGACTGACAACGCCACAACAAGCGACGCCGCCACCCCCACCCATCCAATGGCAGGCAGACCCGCTGCCCATAGACCCAGGAGCGCAATAAGGACAGTTGAGCCGGCGAACAACACGGACCGCCCGGCTGTCGCGGAAGCTCTTACTATCGATTCATCAACGTCGCCGCCCTTGGCCCGCGCTTCGCGGAACCGCGTGACAATCAGGAGAGCGTAGTCGATGCCTACACCGATGCCGATCATCGCGGAGAACTGCGGAGTGAAGTTGGGCATCGCCACCAGGCTCGCCATCGAGCCAACAAGGAAAAACCCCGCCGCCAGCGCTATCAAGGCCGTAGCGAGCGGCACCCCCATCGCCACCACTGACCCAAACGCGATTAGAAGGATAATGGCCGCCGCCGTTAAACCGATGATCTCCGCATTCCCCGGTGCCTCTCGCTCAATCGGCCGCATCACCGGGCCGCCCACCTCCACCTGGAGGCCTTCCTTGCTCGATTCGTCCCGCAAATCCAGCAACTTCCGGACGTCGGATTCGTCAACGTTCTCCGCAGTCTCCACGTAGCGGACATCGATAAGCGCGGTCGTACCGTCAGGCGATATCTGCCCCGGCGGTTCGTACGGCGAGACAACTCCGGCTACACCCGGCAATCCGGCGATGTCGCCCAGCATTGCTTCAAGCTCGCTTCTCGCTTCTCCCTCCTTGAGTCCGTCCGTGGACCTCACCACCACGTATGCGGAGTCGCCGGCGTTAGAAGGGAAACGCTCCTCAAGCAGGTCCATTAGCTCCTGCGACTCCGCTCCCGGAATGGAGAAGGCGTCACCAAACTCGCCATCCGCGCTCGCGTAGATCACGGCCGAGACGCACAGTGCCAGCGTAGTCGCCGCGATCACCCACCACGGGTGCCGCGCTGCGAACCGCGGCCAGCGATCGAACAGGAGGGACCTTCTTGCGCTCATGGTCGAAACTCCATGTCTCGCTGCACAGCCTTCGCCACGTCCGTGAATCCAGTCAGAACCCGCACGAACTCGTCAGCTTTCTCGTCTCCCATTCGCTTGAGCACCTCCGCCATGTAGGCCCGGCCCACCACCTCGATCTCCGCCAGCACCCGGCGCCCCTCCTCGGTGAGGTCCACGCGAACCACGCGTCGGTCCGCCGGGTCGCTCGATCGCTCGATGAGGTCTTGCTTGATCAGTCGGTCCGTCAGTCCCGTAACCGTCGGTGGGCGCACGCTCAACTCTTCCGCGAGTTCACCGACCGTGAGGCTGCCTGACTGGAGGAGCGCCGCCATCAGGCGCAGCTGCGACATCGTCAGGCCCCGGCTGTCCCAGAACTTAAACCTGATCGGGTCCGCAACGCTCAACGCACCCCAATAGGCCATCATCGCGAGCCTCAGTCGATCTTCCGTCATTGGACCATTACCTTAGTGTCATGCTAATACTTAGCCTTAAGCTAACGACCAGTCTACGGTTACGGCCAGCAGTCGCGCAACACTCAGTAGGGGGGTCATGACCCCCCTACTCTTGCCGGCTTAGTGCTCGGCTTACGGGTTCGACAGCACCTGCTGCTGCGGCGCGTGGTCCGGCATGTACGCGATCGCCCGGTTCAACGCATTCAGCAACGCCTTCGCCGACGCCACCACGATGTCTGTGTCCGCAGATCGCCCGACAAACGTGCGGCCGCCAACATCAACTCGCACCGTGACTTCACCCTGGGCGTCGATGCCTTCGGTGACCGAATTGACCGCGTACTCCAGTAGCTGATTCGGAACCCCCAGGAGCAGGTTAATCGCCTCAAAGGCCGCGTCCACAGGACCCGTCCCGGTCGATGTCGTCTGTTGCTCCTTGCCATCCGGGCCGATGAGCCGAACTGTCGCGGTCGGGATCAGCTGGTTGCCGCACGAAACCTGCAGCAGGTCCAGCTTGTACACGTCCTCGACCGCTCGCCGTTCGCCGGAGACCAGCGCGTCCAGGTCGCGATCGTCGATCTCGCCCTTCTTGTCGGCAAGGTCCTTGAACGCGATGAATATCTTGTCCAGTTCCGCGTTCGTCATCTCATAGCCCAGGTCGTCCAGTCGCGCCCTCAACCCGTGCCGGCCACTGTTCTTGTTCAGCACCAGTTGTGTCGCCTTGGGCAGGCCAATGGTCGCGGGGTCGATGATCTCGAACGTCTCCCGCATCTTGGTCACGCCGTGCTGGTGGATGCCTGACTGGTGCCGGAACGCGTTCGCGCCCACGATCGCCTTGTTCGGCTGCACGGACATTCCGGTTAGCTGAGCCACCAGGCGGCTCGCGCGGTGAATCTGCGTCGTGTCCAGGTTTGTCGAGAGGTGGAAGAAGTCCGGCCGCGTCGCGATCCCCATCACCACTTCCTCCAGCGAGGCGTTGCCGGCCCGCTCGCCGATCCCGTTCACACACGTCTCCACCTGCCTCACACCCACCTGCACCGCCGCCAGGCTGTTCGCCACCGCCAGCCCCAGGTCGTTGTGACAATGCACGGAGATACGCGCCTTGTCGATGTTCGGCACGTTCGCCTTGATATCCAGGATCAACTGGGCGAACTCCGATGGGATCGCGTAGCCCACCGTGTCCGGGATGTTCACCGTCGTCGCACCTGCGTCGATCACTTCTGTTAGCATCCGGTACACGAATTCCGGCACCGACCGCGTCGCGTCCATCGGTGAGAACTCCACGTCCTCGCAATAACTCTTCGCCCGCGCCACCATCTCCCGTGCCATCTCCAGCACCCGCTCCTTGTCCTTCTCCAACTGGTGCATGATCTGTATGTCTGAACTGGAGAGAAACACGTGGATCCGCGGCCGCTCGGAGTGGCGCACCGCTTCCCAGCAGGCGTCCACATCGTTCGGCACGGCCCTCGCCAGGCCCGCAATCACGGGGCCTTTCAGCTCCTTGGCGATCGCCGTCACCGACTCCAGGTCGCCCGGTGACGAAGCCGGGAAACCCGCCTCGATGATGTCCACGCGCATGCGTTCGAGCACTCGCGCGATCTCGAGCTTCTCCTCGACGTTCAGCGCCACGCCGGGCGACTGCTCGCCGTCCCTCAGCGTCGTGTCAAAGATCAGCACCTTGTCTTCGTTAGCCATCTTTCTCAACCTTCCTCGTCCCGCCTCGGCGGAACTCGCATAACTCTTCGCTCGTAGGCGAGGCTTTCCAGCCTCGCCGGGGCGACAACGTCACCCCATCGCCGGTCAGGCCCTCTGCTCTTTAAACGAGAGAGGGCCCCGTAAGGTTGAGACTTAGCGGTAGCTGATGCATGACTTCTACTCTAACTCTGCACCGGCACGGAATCGTATTTCTGTGCTACCGCCGCCCGCACAGCCGGATCCGTAATGCTCTCAGGTCCCAACCTCGACAGCTCGAAGAACATATCCTCGTTGCCGCCGGGCACCATCAGGGTCAGCAAGGTGCCACCATCGTGGCCACCGGTCATCATGTGAGGCGTTCCGCGCGGGATCATCAGGTAATCCCCTCGCTCCGCTGAAACGACTTCATCACCCACCGCGAACGTAAAGCTGCCTTCGGCAACGTAGAACGATTCGTTGGTCAGGTTGTGCACGTGAAGAACAGTCCACGGCCCTGCGCCGCCCGCGAACTCCGCCAGGGTGAACTCGCGGCCCGTTGCGTCGCCCGACGCCAGGATGCGCATCTTAACCACTCCAAGGTCGGCTATCTGGCCTTGGCCGGGCTTAACCAGGTGAACTTCGCTTGTCATGTCTCGTTCCCTCTCGCGAGGCGACCACCGAAAAACGGCGCTACGCCGTCGGCGGCGCCTCTCCGTCACCCATGTTCGCACCACCATCCGTCGGCGGCGTGTAGTTGGATCCGCCGGTGTAACCACTGCCTGACGATCCCCATGGCGATTGCGGTGCATCCGACTTCGGAGCGATTGGCTCGCTGGCAGGTGCCACCGGGACCACTGGCGACCCGAACGAGGACATGGGTGGTGTTGTCGGCGCTACTGGTGCAGGCGCCTGGTACGTCGAACTCGCCACTGGTTGGCTCGGCGCGGGAGCTGCTTCCTGCTTCCCCTTTTTCAGCCATGGCATCATCCCGCGCAGCTCTCCACCCACCTTCTCGATCATGTGATTCGCTTCCATCCTGCGCATCGCGTTAAAGCTCGGCCTCCCTGCCTGGTTCTCCAAAATCCACTCGCGGGCGAACTGGCCGCCTCGTATGTTCTGGAGCACTTGCTTCATGTTCTGTCGCACGTGATCGTCGATGATCTTCGGTCCGCGCGTGTAGTCGCCGTACTCCGCCGTGTCGCTGATCGAGTAGCGCATATACGCCATGCCGCCCTCGTGCATCAGGTCCACCAGCAGCTTCAGCTCGTGCATGCACTCAAAGTACGCGATCTCCGGCTGGTAACCTGCCTGCACTAGCGTCTCGAAAGCCGTCTTCACCAGCGCCGTAACACCGCCACAGAGCACCACCTGCTCGCCGAAGAGGTCCGTCTCCGTCTCCTCCTCGAACGTCGTCTCGATGATCCCTGCCTTGGCCGAGCCGATGCCCGCGCCGTACGCCAGCGCCAGCTCCTTCGCGTTCTCGCTAGCGTTCTGGTGCACCGCTACGAGCGCCGGTACGCCGATCCCTTCCGTGAAGAATTCCCGCACCTTGTGGCCCGGCGCCTTCGGGGCGATCATCGTCACGTCCACATCGGACGGTGGCACGATCTGGTTGAAGTGGATGTTGAAACCGTGCGCGAACATCAGCATCTTGCCCTTGCCCGATTCCTGCAGCGCCGGCCCGATGCTCTCGTCGTAGATCTGCTTCTGGATCTGGTCGGGCGCCAGTACCATGATGATGTCCGCCTGCTTCGCCACTTCCTCCACTGTACCTACGCGCACACCCGACTGTTGCGCCAACTGCCAGCTCTTGGAACCTGGGTACAGCCCCACCATCACGTTCATCCCGTTGTCCCGCAGGTTAAGCGCGTGCGCGTGTCCCTGCGAACCGAAGCCGATGACACCAATCGTCTTGCCGCGGATCAGTTCAATGTTGGCATCATTCTCGTAGTAAATCTTGGCCATGGGGCTACTCCTTCTCTCTACCAGGTGTGCACGCCCGGTGCGCGGTCGAATTGCTCATCTTCCGGGATCTCGTGCGACACCTCGGCACCCCGCAGCATCGCCACCCTTCCCGTTCTTACCAGTTCTATGATCTCGTAATCCTGCAACAGCGTCACCAGCGAATCCACCTTGATCTCTTCGCCGGTCACCTCGAGGATCAGCGTTTCCGGGCCCACGTCCAGCACATCCGCCTTGAACACCTCGGCGAGGTCGATGATCTGGCTGCGCGTCGTTTTATCCGCTTTCACCTTGATGATCGCCATCTCGCGGGCCACGATGTCCTCGTGTGACACGTCGCGTATGTGCACGACATCCACGAGCTTGTCCACTTGCTTCACCACCTGCTCCGCGTTCGCGTTAGCGTCCACCACGAAGGTCATGCGCGACAGCCCGTCGACCTCCGAGTGGCCGACAGCGAGGCTTTCGATGTTGAAGCTCCTCTGCCTCCACTTGGAAACAATACGGTTCAGAACGCCCGGCCGGTCTTCAACCAGCGCGATGATCGTGTGCGGCGTGATCGGCCCAACTTCATCTCTCATCAGACGCCCACTTTCTCCTGCGACCAGTTGGGCGCGTCGATCGTCTCGTCCAGCGATGCGCCCGGAGGCACCATCGGGTAGACGTTCTCGCCATAGCGCACCTGGAAGTCGATAACAACCGGGCCAGGGTGGTCCATCGCCTCCTGGATAACCGCCTCCACCTCGTCTTTGCGCTCTGCCCGCAGGCCTTTGACGCCGAAAGCCTCAGCCAGCTTCACGAAGTCGGGGTTCTTGAGCGGCGTGGAGACGATGTTGTTCTGGTAGAACAGCTCCTGCCACTGTCTCACCATGCCCAGGTTGTTGTTATTGATGATCGCGAACTTGATCGGCCAGTTGTACTCGGCGATCGTCGCCAGTTCCTGAAGCGTCATCTGGAAACCGCCGTCGCCGCAGATCGACCACACCGTATCGTTCGGCGCCGCCACCTGCACACCCATCGCCGCTGGCACCTCGAAGCCCATTGTGCCCAGGCCGCCCGAGGTGATGAAGCTGTTCGGCTTGTCGTACCAGAAGTACTGAGCCGCCCACATCTGGTGTTGGCCGACGCCCGTCACCACGTAGCAGTCGCCCTTCGTCGCGCGGTAGATGCTGTCGATCACGTACTGCGGCAGCACCTCATCCGTCTCGCGGATCGAGATCGAGGGGTGGTTAGCCCGCATGTCGTCGATCCAGGCCCGCCATTCGCGGTGCTCCTTCGCCGGCTTCAGCACCTTGTTCAGCGCCGCCAGCGTGTGCTTCACGTCGCCCTGCAGCGCCGCCGCCGGCCGCACGTTCTTGCCGATTTCTGCCGGGTCGATCTCCATGTGGATGACCTTCGCCTTCGGCGCAAAGTCCTTCAGGCGACCGGTCACTCGGTCGTCGAACCGCATGCCGAGGGCGATCAGCAGGTCGGCCTCGTTGATCGCGCGGTTGTTCCAGTACATCCCGTGCATGCCCGGCATACCCAGATACAGTGGGTGCGTGCCGGGGAAGCCGCTGATTCCCAGCAGGGTCGTGATCACCGGGATATTCGTCTTCTCGGCAAACTCCAGCAGTTCGTCAAAGGCATTCCCGAGGATGACGCCGTGCCCGGCGATGATCACCGGCCGCTCCGCCCCGTCTATCAGATCCACGGCCTTCGCCAGCTCGGCTTCGTCGATGTGCGTGTCATTCGGGCGGTATCCGCGGAGCTGCACCTTGTCCTTCCACTGGAAAATGCCCCGCTGCTGCAGCACGTCACGGGGGATGTCCACCAGGACGGGCCCGGGCCGTCCCGTCGTGGCAATGTAGAA
>JBDSHD010000279.1:0-2974 GCA_039918655.1 Dehalococcoidia bacterium
TGGGCGTGCATGCCGACCATGCGGGCGGCGACGCTGATGACGTAGCAGGGTTCGTCGTGTTCGTGGGTGTAGTGGTCGTTCATCATCGCCTGTTCCTTCGAACGGACTGTCTTACCCCGCCCCAGATCCTGGCCGACGGGGTGTGGGTCTCGTGGACGGGGTGATCGGCGGCCAGGATGACAGGGTGGTTTGGTGTGGGCCTAGCGGGCGAAGTAATCGGCGGCCAGGATGACAGTGTTGCGGTGATCATCTTGCACCCGCGGGTTCCTTCTTGCGGATTGCCCGCAGTTGTTCGTACAGTTCGCGCTCGTCGTCCGTGATGTCGTCGGGGATGACGAGGCGGATGCGGGCGATGAGGTCGCCCTTCTTCCTGGCGTCGAGGGAGGGCATGCCGAGGCCCTTGAGGCGGATCTGGCGGCCGTTCTGGGTCATGGGGGGTACGGTGACGGCGATGTGCTTGCCGTCGATCGTCTCAACTTCGACTTCACCACCGAGCACAGCGTCTTCGACGTGGACGGGGACGTCTTCGATCAGGTTGTCGCCCTTACGCTCGAAGCGGGAGTGGGGGCGGACGCGAGTGACGACGTAGAGGTCGCCGCGGGGGCCGCCGCCCTGACCGGCGCTGCCTTCTCGGGCAATGCGTACGCGGGTGCCGTCGCGAGCGCCGGCGGGAATCTTGACCTCGATCCGTTTCGGATGGACGACGGCGCCGGCACCGCCGCACGTGTGGCAGACGGCGTTGGCGATCTCGCCGCTGGCGCCGCAGGTCGTGCAGGGTTCTTCCGTGCGGAGGCTGACGGTGCGGGTGGTGCCGTGGAAGGCCTCTTCCAGGGTGATCTCTGTGGCGTATTCGACGTTCTGACCGCGCATTGGACCGCGGCGCTGGTTGCGGAGGAGCGAGCCGAACATGTCGCCGACGTCGAACCCTCCCGCGCCACCGCCCCCGGACTGGCGTCTGAGAAGGTCATTGATGTCGAAGGTGAAGGTCTGCGATCCGCTGCCGGGCCCGCCGTACTGCGCGCCAGCCTGCTGACGGGCCTTTTCGAAGGCCTCCGCCTGCTCCCAGTTCTCGCCGTAGCGGTCGTACTTCTCGCGTTTGGCAGGGTCGGAGATGACGTCATGGGCGGCGTTAATCTCCTTGAACCGCTGCTCGGCGGTCTTGTCGGAGGGGTTTACGTCGGGGTGGTACTTGCGGGCGAGCTTACGGAAGGCGGACTTGATCTCCTTGTCGGAAGCGGTCTTCTTGATGCCGAGCGCGGCGTAGTAGTCCTTTGCCATTCCACGTGTGATTTTACGTTAGGGCGGGAGGGAAGTCAAAGATGGGAGTATAGAAAGGTGCTAAGGAGCGTATCAAGTCTGGTGACACGCAGGGCATAGCTCCAGTCGCTCCGCCGACCCTTAGCCCAGGGCCCTCCTGAGGAGAGTGACGAGTGACAATAAGGCGATACTAAGAGTTGGCATTAGTATGCGGAATTTGTTTCGTAGAAAGAGCGCTTCCGGCGATAAGGCGTCAAGTCCGATTTTGCGAGAGAGGGGATGCCGATCGGATGCGGTGGCGTTTGCGCTTAGTCTGCTCGACAAATCGGTACTCCATGCTTAGATTACGGCCAGTTGCGGCTGCCGGAAAGGGGTAAACGGCACGCAGCGCGCGTTGACCGTCGGCGAGTGACGGCGTCCTCCGCGAACAGCGGCGGGGCCAGACTTCTCGAGTTGGAAACCACTGGGTTACGAGTTCGCAGCATATCGAACATACGGGTGGAAACGTTTGAATCGTCAAGCTGGAAGCTTGCCCGCCGCTATGGGGCGGGGAGCCCTCCCCCTTTGTTTGTCTGTGGATCAGAATAGCGACCCGAAGGCCGGCCTGATCGCTCCTTCATACAGGCCGCCCACGACGAGGCCAGTCCAGAACAGCGCGTGCGGGAAGCTTCCGCCGACAGCGGTCGCGTAGGCAAGGGTCCGGGGCACGGTGGTCACGTGGAACGCGACGGCGCGCCAGAACGGCCCGGTCAGCATGACGAGCGCGGGCAGGAGCAGCCAGTGGTGGCGCCTGGATTTCGCCTCGTGCGGGGTCAGCCAGCGCGTCCAGCGGCGTTTGCCGGTCCAGGCGCGCATCTCTTCGACTACGCGCTCGCCGTCAAGCAGGAAGAGGAACACGGCGGCATAAGCGGCCATGACGACGCCCATGGCGAGGGCGCCCTCCCAGCGTCCGAGCGTGGCGACGAACAAGAGAGCGAGCGGGGTTGCCATCCAGACCTCGACCCGCCAGATGGCGACGGCCGCGGCGGACCTGCGAGTCAGGTTGCGCTTGAAGAACTGGCCCATGGCGCGGAACGTGGCGATGGGGCCTGTCGGTTCTGAGGAGGGGGCGAGGGCTTGTTCGGTGGCCATGATCGTAGAGTTCTCCGGGGGCTACGTAAGTACTAACGTAGCGGGGCGTCGAAAAGACGCGTGTAGACCGCGCCGCCCGGACGGAGATCGCTCTGCATCAGGGAGACTTCTCGGACGGGCATTGTGGCTGTTGGCACCGGGACGGGATGGATCGCAGCGGCGAGGGCGGGTGCTACGGCGCGAGCGTGCTCCTGGGGGACGCGGGCGAGGGTGAGGTGCGGGGAGAAGCGCCGGGTTTCGCGCGGGAAGCCGATCGGGGAGATGTGAGCTTCAACCTGCTGCTGGAGTTGGGCGAGGGGGTCTGTGTCGCCGGCGATGTCGATCCAGAGGACGCGCGGCGACTGCTTGCTGCCGAAGGCGCCGAGGTGTCCGAGGGCAAGCTGGAAAGGTGAGACGCCCTGGATGGCCTTCCGCAACGCGGCCTCGATTACGGGTTGCTGAGTAGCAGGGGTCTCGCCGAGGAACTTTAGGGTCAGGTGGATACCCTCGGGGCGGACCCAACGGAGGCGGGCGAGGGTGGGATCGCGCTGGAGTTGGTGCTGCAGTTGGGTGAGGGTGGAGAGGACTTCGGAGGGGAGTTCGATGG
>JBDSHD010000280.1:0-3139 GCA_039918655.1 Dehalococcoidia bacterium
ATCTGCCCGCGTGTCCGTTGAGGATGCCAAAGTGCGCTTCGTGACCCTGGACACGGGCAGGGGCATCCCCCCTGAGTCCCTGGAGCACGTCTTCGACCGCTTCTATCGGGTGGACAAGGGGAGGTCACGCGAGGCAGGAGGCACAGGCCTGGGGCTGGCGATCGCGAAGTGGATTGTGGACGCTCACGGCGGAACGATTGAAATCGAGAGCGAGGTCGGGCGCGGTACGACGGTCACGGTGGAACTACCGGCAGTGGCTAACGTGGCGGGCACCGATGAGGTGGTTGGCGCAGTGGATGAGCGAGAAGGGCTGGCGCCAGACTAGAGGTTCAATGGAGGAGCAGATGGCGGAGGGGGTGGGATTCGAACCCACGGTACCCGTGAAGGTACACACGCTTTCCAGGCGTGCCCGATCGACCGCTCTGGCACCCCTCCGCGTAAAGGCCCCGGGCGTCCGGGCCGGGGACCAGGCGAGTAAGACCCACACTACCGGTGGCTGGCAGGATGATGGCGGAGGGGGTGGGATTCGAACCCACGGTACGCCTAAACGTACAACGGTTTTCGAGACCGTCCCGATCAACCACTCCGGCACCCCTCCGGGGACGCTAGTTCAGTTTAGCAAGTTTCGTATCTAAGGGGTTGGGCCCCGGCCGACTGCCTTGTTGTAGCGGTTGCGCATCTCCTGCTCGGTCTCCTTGCGGGCCTCGTCGGCCTCCATGAGGGCTTCGTCGAAGCGATCACGGACGGAGTCGATCCAGTTGCCCCGTGGAGCGTCGGGGTCATGAGCGCTACGCGGTTTCCAGGTGGCCCGTTCTTGCTTCTTTGGGGCGAAGAGGAGGGCGACGGCGAAACCGAGGCCGAGACCGATGAGGATGCCGAGGATGAATCGCATGATCAGTTGCCATCCTTCTTGCTGAAACGGGCGAAGACAGCCACGAACCGCTTCGCACCGGAAGCGACCCCGTAGGCAGATGCGACGGGTTTGACCGCGTAATCGGAGACGTAGGCGACAGTGCCCTTGAGGTTCTGCGCCGCCCCCTGGACGTTGACGGCGGCAGGCTGGACGTTGTCCTTCAGGATGCGGCGGATTCGGAGCATGATCCGGACTGTGATGAGGCCGATCATGAGCGTGAAGATGGACATGAGCAGGAAGACGAGCGTGCCGGCGACGGCATACATCATGATGAACAGGTCACGCCATTCTTCGGGTGTATCGATCCAGCCTATTTCCATGGGACTCCTCCTGGGGAACGGGTGCGATTATACAAACGGGAGAGCGTTCGCGGCTAGTCCAGGCGGGCGGATATGGTGCCACCGCCGAGGACGCGATCTCCCTCATAGAAGACAACGGCCTGACCTGGTGTAACGGCACGCTGGGGCCTGCCGAAGCGTACTTCGGCCGTGTGATCCGGGCCGGGCATGAGTACAGCGGGTACGGCTTCACTGCGGTAGCGGATCTTGGCGAGGACGTCGACGGTGGCCCCCGGAAGGTTCCCGTTGATGAAGGTAAGGTCCTCGGCGAGGAGGCCGGATGCCATCAGCATCTCGTGGGGGCCGATGACGACGCGGTTGTCCTCGGGGTCGATTTCGACTACGAAGATGGGCTCGGCGTCACCGCGTGCCGGTAGGCCGCGGCGCTGGCCGATGGTGTAATTGATGACGCCGTGGTGCGCGCCGACGGTGCGCCCTTGGGTGTCCACGATATCGCCGGCGGCGACGGGTACCCGCTCGCGGACGAAGGCTCGGTAGTCGCCAGAGGGGATGAAGCAGATGTCCGCCGAGTCGGGCTTGTCGGCGTTGGGGAGGTTCATTTCGCGGGCGAGGCTGCGGATCTCGTCCTTGGTGTGGTCACCGATTGGGAACAGAGTGCGGCGCAGTTCGTCCTGGCCGAGCGTGTAGAGGACGTACGACTGGTCCTTGCCGGGATCGATGGCGCGGCGAAGTTCGGCGTTGCCGTTTTCCCGAGTGACACGGGCGTAATGGCCGGTAGCGAGGTACTCGGCTCCGAGTGCGATAGAGTGTTCGAGGAGCGGACGGAACTTCACCTTATCGTTGCAGGAGAGACAGGGGTTGGGTGTGCGGCCACGGGAGTACTCCTGGACGAAATGATCGACGACGTCGGTGGCGAACTCGCGCTCGAGGTTGAGGACGTAGTGGCGGATGCCGAGCACATCAGCGGCGGCCTTGGCATCGCTGGTGTCTTCTACGGAGCAGCAGCGCTTGTGGTGGCGGGCGGCGTCCGGGTCTTCCTGCGTCCAGAGGCGCATGGTGATGCCGACCACTTCGAAACCCTGCCGGACGAGGAGGCCCGCGGCGACGGAGGAGTCAACGCCGCCGGACATGGCGACAACGACGCGTGTCTTAGTCATGGTGTACCAATGTTATACTGCGAACGAGAAACTACGAAGGATCAGACAGGCCCCCCGACGGGTAGAGAGAGCAATCTGCAACCAGAAGAGCTAGCGCACAAGATCACGGATATTCTCTCCGACATGCAGGCGGAGGACATCCTGCTGCTGGATATAAGCAGCGCGGCGTCCTTCGCTGATTTTTTCGTTATCGCCAGTGCCGGGAGTGACCGCCAGTTGGGCGCGATCCTGGACGAGATCGACATGCAGATTCGCAAAGGGGAGAAGCTGGCCGCGATTGGCCGGGAGGGAGAACCGGCGTCGGGCTGGGTGCTGCTGGACTACGGAGACGTGATCGTTCACCTGTTCTCGCCGGAGGAGCGGGAGTATTACGACCTGGAGAGCTTGTGGGCGACGGCGGTGCCGGTGGTGCGGATTCAGTAGGCCAACCGGAAAAAAGCGAAATAGAAAACGGAAGGACAGAACTTGGAACGGACTTTGATACTCGTGAAGCCGGACGGGATACAGCGCGGTTTGGCAGGGGAGATTGTCTCTCGGCTGGAGCGGCGAGGGCTGCGGATCGTGGGGCTGAAGATGCTGCACGTTGACACGGCGATGGCGAAGCGGCACTACGCCGAGCATGAGGGGAAGCCGTTCTTCGATGGGTTGGTGGAGTACATCACGGCCTGCCCAATTGTGGCGGCGGTGCTCGAGGGCACGGGGGCGATCGCGACGGTGCGGAAGACTATGGGCAAGACGAATCCGGCGGAGGCTGAACCGGGAACGATCCG
>JBDSHD010000281.1:0-4101 GCA_039918655.1 Dehalococcoidia bacterium
CCGGTGTACGACGCGCTGTACGCGTATTGCCAGAAGCGTACGGCTCGCTAGCCCAGGGCAGGACGGCGGGTAATCCGCGTCCGCATCGGATGGCGCACAATTGCGTTGTAGTTGTCAGAGGAAGCCAGGATGAGCGCCAGTGCCCGGGTTCTACTAATTCTGACAGCGGGCTGGGCCTGTGCCATTGCCGCCGCCTGCGGCGACGACGATACGGATTCGCCACGGTAACGCCCACGGCGGCCGTCCCCACGGGCGAATTCCCGGCGGGCGTCAAGGACTTCGCGCACACACTGGACCGGGCGTTCACGCAGGGGGACGTCGACCTGGTGAAGTTCACCTCATACAGTGACTGGACCTGCCCGAACAATTACTTTCCTGGCGCCGGACCTAACTGCACCCAGACAGATGACGGCCAGGGCGTGAAGGCCATCGGCATCGGCGCCTATGCCTCCGAGGGTGACGTTTACGACGGCCCATCTTATGGGCGGTACCTCTACAACTGGATCTACGACGCGCTCCGCGAATCAAGCGACGAATACGGCGAAGGCGGCCCACGCGTCCACGCGCTTGCCGATATACCGGAGGAATACGAGGGTACCCAGGGAAAGCTGGGCACGTACGAGATCATCGCGACGCGAATCGCCAGTTCGCCCGTCGATCAAACGCCGAAGCGCGAGGTGCTGACGTTCTTCGTCACCGGCACAAAGCAGGGGTGGCTAATCACCGGCCTGCAACGAGCACCGATTGACTTCTTCCTCGCCCCGGACCCCGAAGAAGCGCAAGCGAACTTCACGGCCTGGCGGCGGTGGACCGAGCCCGCACCGGTCGGCAGCCTCGCCAGTCGCTGGCCGGAGCACTTGGCCGTGCGCAAGATCGCCCACCTGGATGCGTCGGGCGCACTGCTTGTGTCCAACGTTGACGGCAGCGAGTCGAGCGTGCTCGCCCGGTCAGCGTGTCCGGGTGCAGGCCCTGGCAAATCCCCCCTCTCGTGGTCGAACGACGCTGATCGGGTCGGAGTACTGTGCGGCAGGTTCGAGGCCACGGCTGGAACTCGGCCTGTCCTTGAGATATATAGCGCCAGTCGGCCAGTCGGCCCGACGCCCCTATCGTGGTCGACGGCGTTACTGCCTATGCTTGGTCGCCCACCGGAGATCGCGTCGTCTATCAGGCGGCCGACATCCTGAGCAACCCGCCCGTCAACGTCGTCCGGCTAATTGACCTCCATTCCGGCGAAGACACGCCCGTAACAACGACGCTATCCTCCTCGACTGGCCACACCAGGACGAACTCTTGCTCGGCCTCAACCCCGGACCGCAACCCGAAGGCCTGTTCGTGCAGGCTTACGAGGCCAACTGGTACAACCTTGTAACGGGGGCAACTGAGCGTGTGGAACGCTTCGACGACCACAACCAGTTTTGGATCAGCGCGTGGGTGAACCAGGCCGTTGTGCTGGGCGAACCTTTTCGCCCCAAAACAGGCGGTGCGACGCTAGCTGTCTACGATCTGGAGACAGGTCAGGAGACGCCTCTCACAGGACTGTTCATCGGCTACCCCTCTGAAGGCATCCCGCTGAGGATGGTGCAGCCGCACCTGTTCGACGCCCGTTTCGTCTGGGCCGACTGGGATGATGGCGGCGGGGTCGCGATTTCAGAGGCTGCTCTCGATGGTTCGAGCGCGACATTGCTGGACAGGGTGCCGAGCGATGTCGTTAATCTCTCTTCTGACGGCCTAGTGCTCTATCACGATATCGACTCTCGCGGTCTCACCCTGCGGGACACGAAGACTGGAGCCGAGGCCACGTGGGATGATGCGGTGATCGGCGCTATTTCGCCTGTGGTCGCCGGGCGCTCCTAACCAGTTGATTCGCGGCCTGCCGGAATCGCCGGGATGGCGAATTAGCTCGCCGGCACGCCGAGGACACGGCTACCAGCGGCGAGCCCGAGTTCCAGCACGGTCCGCTTCGGGCCGAACGGGGTGAGCCACCACTGCTCAAACGCCACCTTGCCCAGGTGCCAGGCACGCCCCGGCTGCCGCATGCGTACCTGCGGGGACGGTTCGCCGAAGAAATGACCGAAGGCGAAGCCGGCCACGCCGGCCCCCGCTTCCAGCACGCAGTACCCATCGCCCGCGAATTGGCCGACCGGCGATGCGCCCGCAACCTCCGCCGCTATGCGGGCAGCCACAATCTTCGCCTGGCCATGAGCGAATACACCGGCCTTCGGCAGCATCAGCGGCACATCGGGCTTCCACCGTCCCGGGATCGAGACCGCGGTGACGTCGCCGATGGCGTATACGTTCTCCGTCCCCGTCGCGAGCGTCCCGCGGTCAACGGGGATCCAGCCTGCGTCATTGGTCAGACCTGCTTCGCGGACGAGCGCCGGGCCGCGATGGGGAGGGATAGCCACAAGCAGGTCATACTTAACCGTCTCCGCGTCCTTGAATGAAAGTTCGCGCCGGCCGGGGTCGACTGCCGCCAGCATGTGTGAGGGGTGAAATGCGATGCCCCTCTCCTCCAGCATCTGCTTCAGCGCGCCGCCGAGCTCCGGGCCGGCCACCGGCATGGGCTGGGGCTCCGGCGTGAACAAGTGAATGTCGACGCCCTTGCCCAGACCGCGCCTGCGGAGGAGGTCCGCGATGAGCATGGCCCCCTCGTGCGGCGCGCCGGGGCACTTGTAGGGCATACTCGCCACCACGATCGCCACCGTGCCCTCCTTGAACTCCGGGAGAGCGTCCCGCAGCCTTGCCGCGCCCTCGAACGTGTAGAACGTGTGGGCCGTTTCTGCCAGACCGGGGATCGTTTCGGGCGCGAGTTCTGCACCGAGAGCAATCACCAGGTAGTCGTAGCCAATATCCTCTTCGCCTGCGCGTACGCGCTTCCCGGCAAGATCGATGCCCTGCACCTCGGCCTGAACAAGCCGAATACCCGATGGCAAAAGCTTCGCAACGGGCCGGGTGATCTCCTGGGGCTTCCTCGCGCCGGTCATCAACCAGAGGAACGAGGGCGCGAAGGCGTGTTCGGCGTTTTTCTCGACGAGAACCACGCGGTGCTGGCGGGGCAACCGCCGCCTCAGTTCAGCGGCGCACACCAGTCCGCCGACGCCGCCGCCCAGAATTACGGTCGTGCTACCCATGGTTGAAGGATTCCTCGTTCAAAACACAATCACTTTGTCGGCCCACAGCGTCCATTCCGACAGCTCGCCCATCGAACTGCGATGACCCCTTCGGCGAGTTGTTCCTCCGCCATACCCCGTGCGTCGAGGCACGTTCCGCAGGCGCCGAAGACTGTGCCCTGCTTGGTGGCGAGCTTCACCATCCGCTCCAGGTTGTAGTAGCCGTTGGGCGTGGTCTGGCCCTGCTTCGCGCAGGCGACAGCGTCGGCCATCAGAAACACCCGGACCGCCGCCGCCTCACCCTTACCCAGGGCATTCGTCAGGCGCAGTCCGTTGTACGAACGCTCCGTCCCATAAGGCGGGTCATTCAGGATGATCAGGATGCGTTGCGTTACTGCGGCGTCCATAAGGCATCTTCAGCCATCAGGCTACCGCGCCACCCGGCGAATTACACGGGCCGAAGGTCACAAACCAGCACTAGCGGGGCTTCCGCCCGAAATGCAGCGGCCACCACACCGGCAGCAACCAGACGGCGCCAGCGCCGGTCCATCCGCAAGCTCATCAGGCGGTTCAGGAGATCGTAACGCGGGACGATGGGCCCGAACATCGTCTGTATCCCGCCGGGGTTCCGGCGCGGCGATCCCGCGCCCTGGCCCGGATGACGCCCGGCCTGGCTTAGTTCCTGGTCGCGACCATCAACACCCGGCGACGGTACATCCCCGTCTGCAACGTCAGCGTCAGTTCGCTGAACAGCGCCATCGCCGCCGCCTGGCCCATCTCCTCGATCAGCGCGTCCTTTGCGTCGAGCAGCGCCTGGTACGTGGTTGTTACCGGCTCCGGCCAGCCGGGCGCCTCTTCGTATGTCTCGACGTTGAAACCGGCCCCTTCGAGCAGTGGACGGTAGTCATCGACCGGGTCTTCCCCGATGACGGGCAGGCCCCGGACGTGATCCGGATCAAGTTCGAAGGCGGCAAACACCAGGCGTCCGCCG
>JBDSHD010000282.1:0-3310 GCA_039918655.1 Dehalococcoidia bacterium
ACATGAGGAACATCTCGGCGGTCCAGCGCCCGATGCCCTTCACGGCGGTCGCGCGTTCAATGACAGCGTCGTCGTCAAGGTGATGGAAGTCATCCTCAGTCAATCGACCGTCCGCGAAGTGCTCCGAGAGATCGCGGAGGTAGGCGAGCTTCGGCCGGGAGAGCCCGGCGGCGCGCATCTCGTCCTCCCCGGCGACGATCATCTGCTCCGGCGCGAACCAGCGGTCTTCGTCCGTGCCGAGCACAGCCAGGACACGGCCCATGATCGTGCGCGCAGCAGGCCCGGCCAGTTGTTGGAAGAAAATGGCCCGGGAGAGCGACTTGAAGGCGCCGCCCCGCGGTTCGAGGTTGAAGGAGCCGACGGCGTCGATGACGCTGGCCAGAGCTGGGTCTCCGTCGCGCACGTGAGCTAGCGCGACATCGCGGTCGTAGGTGAGGGACATGACGCCGATTCTACGGTCCGTTCGCGCGGAGTGCTATCCGGAAACGGCGTCTATCAGGAGGCACCGGAGAAGACCAACAGTAGAACGCCCACCATTGCCGCCAGCCGCAGGCGACCGGCGGTCGTATAGCCGGCAAGACCAACGAACACGATCACAGCCCCGATCAGGGGCGTCACCAGCAGGCGGAAGGCGTTGTCCGCGCCGACGCCGACCGCGCCGAGGAGGGTGTGAACGGCTATGGCAGCGGCGAAGGCGACGACGGTGAGGAAGACAATACGAGCTGCGGAAGGCGGGCGGGCAATCTGGGGTGTCAGAAGTCGGCCCTACCTACGCCGCACTCCGCACGATGGTATCGACTGCACACCGTTAAGGACTTAGGTTGCAATCAATGCCGTCGAAGTCGATGCAGTCCACCGGCTGGCTCGATGGAGTACTTGCCGGATCGTTTGGATCACTTCCCAACCATTCCTCAACGTACTTCAACCAGCCGTCTCCGTCGTGATCTGAACACTGTTCACGAGGCCCAAAATCCCGGCAGGTAGTACGACATCCCCGGTCAGCCCGGTCGCGTTTTCCATCTCCATCATTGTCGATCCCGTCAGTGCAAGTAAACGAGGTGGATTGCTCGTCAAGGAGGCCATGTTCCGGCGTACTCAACGCATCCACGGGATCAGACCCCATTTGCCCCTCGCGATCATCGCTGGTCCCGTCACCATCGATGTCTGACGGCGAACACGAATCAACGTCAAAGTCAATGCAAAAAGGGCCAATCCAGGGAATGGGGCGGCAACCGTCGTCCTTTTCGTCGCGGCGCCCATCGCTGTCGTTGTCTAAGCGATCAGAGCACGACGCGGTCCCCGACCTCTGGTTCAGACGGTAGTCCTCGGGCGTGCTTCCGGGGTCATGGGGATCTGACCCGTACACGAACTCATCACAATCGATGAAGCCATCTCCGTCGGCATCGCCGAAGCCGAAATCTATGCACTCATCGATTGCGGAGCTAGCCTGAGCCGAGGGTTCCCTTCCTCCAACCGCAGGAAGCGTGCCAACAACCAGGAGCAGGCCAATAGCCGTAACCACCCGCGGAATCGTCAAGGATGTCAACCACGGCAATCGCAGTCTCATCAGGCCTCCCACTATAACCCGAAACACCAAACATGTAACCCTGTTACGAGCTGCCGTCGTCACCCTGGTGCAGGGCTCGGATGTGGTTGATCTCGCCTGCATGGTAGCTGTAGTGCTGAATCATGACCCCGACGAACCAGCGGACCGGGTACAGCTCGCCTCGATGATTGCTGCACTGTTCCATCAGGCCGGCATCGTCGAGTTGGGCGACCCGGTCGCGAAAGCGGCAGTGGCATTCCGTCATCCAGGCGATGACGTCGGTCATTGGCGGTTCCTTGGGCAGCCGGCCCGGGCTCTGCAGTTCCTCTGTGCCGAAGCCGAGATCTCCCGCCGGGACGTTCCAGTCGGGTACGGGATCGCCGAAAACCCGGTAATTGCCGAAGACGCGATCGTAGTAGAGGTATACTGCGCCGCCGACATGCGCAGTGATGGCGCGAATGGTGCGGGCGCCGCCGGGTGGGGTCCAGAGCCAGTCGTCTTCGGTGACGGACTCGAGATTGCCAAGTAGGGAGTGCCAGCGTTTGTCGATACCCTCGAACGCCTCGTCCAGGAGGTAGAGGAGTTGGTCGACGGCGGCGCGGGACATCGGTGGTATTTTACGACGGTCGGCGACCGGATGGTTGGCGGGCTTGGATGCAGGAATCCCTCACGGCGAACGCCGTTCACCCCTACGTTTTGCCGCTTACTGCATGTACATCCCGCCGTTGATGTTGATCTGGGCGCCGGTGATATAAGCACCCTCGGTGACGAGGAAGCGGGTGATGGCGGCGACTTCCTCGGGCTTGCCAAAACGGCCCATCGGGACCTTCGCCAGCAGGACTTCCTTCACTTCGTCGGTGAGGTTCGTGACCATGTCGGTCTCGATGAAGCCGGGGCAGAGGGCGTTGACGGTGATGTTGAAGCGGGCCAGTTCCTGGGCGGCTGACTTGGAGAAGCCGACGATGCCGGCCTTCGCGGCGGCGTAGTTGGACTGGCCGAGGTTGCCCATCTGGCCGATGATCGAGGACATGTTGACGATGCGGCCGCCGCCACGCTCGATCATGTGGGGGACGGCAGCGTAGGTGGCGTAGAAGACGCTGCTAAGGTCGGTCGTGATGACTTCGTTCCACTCTTCGACGGTCATACGGCGGATGGTGCGGTCGCGGTTGACTCCGGCGTTGTTCACGAGCACGTCGAGGCCGCCGTACTCCTTGACCGCCGTTTCGATGAGGGCAGCGCACTCGTCGGGGTGCCCGACGCCGCCGTAGACGGCGATGGCTTCGCCGCCGTTGGACTTGATCTCACCGACAAGCTGTTCGGCGGGTTCTTTGCTCTGGTAGTAATTGACTACGACTTTCGCGCCATGTTCGGCGAATTCGGCGGCGATGGCGCGGCCGAGACCTCGTGACGCGCCGGTGACGATGGCGACTTTATCAGTTAGACAGGCCAAGAGATTGCTCCTCTAGAGGTGGTTTGTTAGCCGTCGTTCAGGGCTTGTGTTTTATACCACAATCGGGGCGTAGAACCTAGCACCGGGGCGGAAGTTAGGGAGCGGAGGCGAGAGGGAAAGCGCGCAAATGCGTGTCGATCCCAATCAGAGGCCGACGAAACTTCTTGACGTAGCAAACCCTAGGGTGAGAGCCTCAGTAAAGTGAGAGGTCGTGGACGTGGATTGTAGGCTTTGAGAATTCTGCTCCTGGCTTCTTTGGCTGCGTTCCTTGGCGTCGCGTCCGGTGGCCCTTCGGTTAGCTCAAGCGTAGCCAC
>JBDSHD010000283.1:0-2680 GCA_039918655.1 Dehalococcoidia bacterium
GTCAGGCCGTCGGGGCCGACCGAGAATCGCTCCAGCCGCGATCGGACGATGCGGCACTCGGCCATGATCTCATCGTCTTCCCACAGAAAGGCCAGCCGGGCACGGCCGCCCGCCAGCAACGGCGTGCTGTGCTCGATCCGCGCGCCGAGCAGGCTCACGTCCACCAGCACCACCGGGGTGACCCCCAGTCGTGCCATGAGCGGCTGCGCGAGATGAACGCGCTGCACTCGACGTGTTCGGGACGATTGCATGCTGTAAGGAAAATCATACCGGCCCCGTCGGCCTTTGAAAACACGAAGGCCGCGCAGAGCGCGGCCTTCGTTGACTTCATTCCGTCAGTGTTAAGGGTTACGACGAACGATCCGGCGGTAGTTCGGAGTGTTCCCGGTCTTGCCGTAGATCGCGAAGATGGCGTCGCCGGAGAGGGCCTTCTCGTAGATAGCTTCCAGTGTGGTGGCGTCGCCGGTGACGTTATCGAGAACGGCGCCGTAGGCGAGGAAGCCGGGGCAACCGTCGTTTCCGCAGGTGGACGGAGCGCCCGGCTCGGCGATGCTGTTCTCCTGTTCGATCGTCACGTACAGGTTTGTGGTCTGCGGGCCAGCCACAACACCCTGGAAGAGGTCGGTGATGCTGGCTTGAATATGGTTGAGCGGGCCGAGGGTAACGCGGCGCTCAGAGAGTGGCGTGGTGCGGTTGGAACCGGTGTAGAGGCGAAGAAGCAGGGTCGTCCTGGAGAACTGCGAGGCATTCATCACGCCGAGGTTTCCGCGATACGTGCCGGGCTGACCGGCGGTACCCGTCTGGCGAAACCCGGTGATCGCCAGCCGGCCGAGGCCGAACGGAACGCTGGCGCGGGAGCTGGCATAGTGATACCAGGGGATTCCGGCGATATCCTGGCCGGTGGTGGCTGCAGTGGCCGGCGTCTGGCCTGTCGGAATCAGATAGATGCGGCTGAGCACCGCGATGTCGCGGAAGTCCGGGTGACCGCCGTTCGCATCCTGGTTGACTGTGCAGTCAGCGCCCTGGCGGCAGCCGTTGAACACCAGCGTGCCGAAGGCGTTGGAAAGGCCGAGCCCGGCCGGGGCGGGGACGCCGAGGAAGTCGTTGAGCTCACGGCGCTCATTCGCACCAAGTGTGAAGATGTTGTTGAAGTACTGGGGCGGCTGCACGTCGCCGGAGAGGTTCGTCGTCCGGGTGTAGATCACCGAAACGGTGACAGCGTCGGACGTCACGTTGGAAATGAAGATGTCGGAGACGAACGTGCCCGCGCCGGCCGTGAGATGACCGGAAACCGGCACGTAAACCTGATCAGCAGCGCGGAAGTTGCTCGCCATCGCGCCAGCGGCAACGAGGATCAGTGCCGCGGTGACCACCATATGTCTGCTTTTGAACATTCTTTCCCCTTTACACCGAGATTGAGATGAACTGCACAACCGAAAATAATGTCCCTGCATTCTAAGCTGCCGGCTGATTTCTTACCTACAAAAAACTTTCCTTGAAACCGAGTACGGCGCCCGAACCGCATTCGTCTACTAAACTCCCTGCTGTGAGAGAGACACGCAGGATCGTCGTGCCGGAGAACGACGCCGGATCGAGGCTGGACCGGCTTCTCTCCACGCTGTTCGAAGATCACAGCCGCAGCAGTCTCGTGCGCCTGATCGAACAGGGGCACGTCCTCGTTGACGGCTCGCCGGCCTCGAAGGTATCGCTGCGCGTGGAAGCCGGTCAGGCCATCGACGTCTACTTTCCCCCCCCGGCCCCAACCGGGATTGCGTCGCAGGACATCCCCCTCACGGTCCTTTTCGACGACGAAGACATCGTCGTACTGGACAAGCCTGCCGGCCTGGTGGTGCATCCCGCTGCCGGCCATCCCGATCAGACTCTCGTAAACGCGCTGCTCTTTCACGTGCGCGATCTCTCCGGAATCGGAGGGGAGCTACGTCCCGGCATCGTGCACAGGCTCGACAAAGACACCAGCGGCGTGATGATCATCGCCAAGAACGACGCCGCGCACCGGAAGCTGACCGCGGAATGGGGCAGCGATCGCGTTCGCAAGGAATATCTCGCGCTCGTCTACGGAACGCCGTCAGCGTCCGACGGCACCATCGACGCGCCCATCGGCCGCGATCCGCGCGAGCGCAAACGGATGAACGTCGTCCCTGGCGGCCGCGCGGCCGTCACCGACTACGAAGTGCTGGAGCGATACCCCCACGTCTCCCTCTTGCGCTGCGTGATCCGCACCGGCCGCACCCATCAGATCCGCGTCCACATGAAGCACCTCGGACACCCCATCGTCGGCGACCCCGTCTACTCCGGCCCGCAATGGCGCGGCATCCCGGACAAGAAGGTCCAGCGGGCCGTGCAGTCGATGCAACGCCAGGCGCTGCACGCATGGCGGATCACCTTTCCACACCCGCGGACGGGCCTGGCCATGACCATCGAGGCGCCGATTGCGAAGGACCTGCAGGACGTCATTGATGCGTTGCGAGCGGTAGCTCGCACCTCGTGACAACCCACAACCCACAACCCACAACCTCACAACAACATCCCCGCGATCGTAGCTGTCAGGAAGTTCGCGAGCGTTCCGGCGATCATGGCCCGCAACCCCAGCCTGGCCAGATCGCCCCGCCGCGACGGCGCGAGCGATCCGATTCAGCCGATCTGGATGGCGATCGACGCA
>JBDSHD010000284.1:0-5275 GCA_039918655.1 Dehalococcoidia bacterium
CAGGTTTGAAACCTGCCCGTTTGAAACCTGCTCCTACCGACCCCGCATGCCGCCTATGACTCGCACAACCCGCGCCATAGTTCAAACGGGCCCGCACACCCTTGAAATGCGCGAACTGCCGCTTCCAGAGATCGGGCCGGATGACGCGCTGCTTCACGTCGAAGCCTGCGGCATCTGCGGCTCCGACTACGAGCAATACGAGGGAGCGCTTCCGGCGAAGTACCCGGTCATCCCCGGCCACGAACCGGTGGGCCGCATCGCCGAGATCGGCGCCGATGCCGCGGTGCGGTGGGGCGTGCGCGAAGGTGACCGCGTTTGCGTCGAGGCGCTCGCCCCCTGCGGAAAGTGCGGGCCCTGCACGAGCGGCGCAACCCACCTCTGCTCCGGCCGCGGCGGCATCGCGTCGTACGGATTCCTCAGCATCGACGACCCGCCGGGCCTCTGGGGAGGTTACGCGGAGTACCTCTACCTGCCGCCCGCCGTCCGTGTCCACCCCATCGACGAGTCCGTGGCGCCGGAGATCGCCACGCTCTTCAACCCGATCGGCGCGGGATTCCGCTGGGCCGTCGCCATGCCGCACCTCCAGCCGGGCGAGACGATCGTCATCCTCGGCCCCGGGCAGCGCGGCCTCGGTAGCGTTATCGCCGCGAAGGAGGCGGGCGCCAGCCAGATCATCGTCACCGGCCTGGAGCGGGATGCGCGCAAGCTCGGACTCGCCCGCGAATTCGGCGCGGACGTCACTCTGGTAGCAGACCGCGACGACATCAGGACGGCAGTCCGCCAGGCAACCGGCGGTCGTGGTGCGGATGTCGTCATCGACGTCACCGCCTACGCCACAAGCGCGGTCACCCAGGCGATCGATCTGGCGCGCCGAGGGGGGCGAGTAGTCCTCGCCGGCACGAAAGGTCTGGGTAACCCGGTACCGGACTTCCAGAGTGACAGGATCGTGATCAAGGAGCTGACAGTGATGGGTGCGCTGGGTGTCGACCATGTGAACTATGAGCGCGCCGTCCGCCTGATAGAATCACGCAAGTACCCCCTCGAGAAGATGCACACGCACACCTTACCCCTCGATCAGGCCGAACGCGCCCTCCGACTTCTCGCTGGCAAGGAACCCGGCGAAGAGGCAATTCACATCGCGCTCATCCCCTGACCTCGACTCGGAGATACATCATGGACGAAGCCCAGGAGAAGAACCTCAATCGGATGGCGAAGGTGATCGCTTCCGTTCCCTTCATGAAGCACCTCGGCATGGAGTTCGTCGAGGGTGACTCCGGCTACGCGAAGATCAAGCTGCATTATCAGGACGAGAACTCCACTATGGGTAAGGCCCTCCACGGCGGCGCCATCGCCTCGCTGATCGACACCACGGGCGCCATGGCCGCCTGGACCACGGCCGCGATCGCTACTCCCGCCTATTTCGGCTCCACGGTCGGAGTGAACGTAAACTACCTCTCCGGCGCGATCGGCGAAGACATCTTCGCGGAAGGCCGGGTACTGAAACGAGGTAAGGAGATCATCTACAGCGACGTCAGAGTCACGAACGCGGACGGCAAGCTGCTGGCACAGGGCACCGTCGTCTACCGCATCGTGGAAACGGCGTAGGCCTGATGCCAGTCATCCCCAAAATCGAGGATCCCGAAGGCGACGACCTGCGCGACCTCTACGAGCGCCTATCGAAGAACCCGATGGGCAATCTCAACATCTTCAAGGTAATGGCCCACAGCCCAAAGCTCATGCGCAACTGGTTACGGATGGCCACTCCGCTCCTCGGCGACGGACTGTTACTGTCGGCCCGGCTCCGCGAGATCGCCATCCTGCGTGTGGCGCAGAACGCGCGCAGCGAGTATGAGTTCGGCCAGCACATCCCCATCGCCCGAGCCGTCGGCCTTACGGACGAGGAGATTGCATCCTTGCAGGACTACGAAGAGGGGGCGACCTTCACGGACCTTGAAAAAGCCGTCATCCAGTACGTTGACTCCGTCGCGAGCTTCGACGCCGGCTCGCCGGACCGCGCCCGTGAACTCAAGCGCTGGCTCTCGGACCGGGAACTGCTTGAGCTGTCGTTTGTCATCGGCCATTGGACGATGGTCGCCTGCGTGCTGGTCCCGCTGGAAGTCGAGCTTGACGAGCACGTTGGGTCGCTCCTGCCTGATGGCTGGCGCGAGTGGCTATAACAATCGTTATTACGCGATACGGTTAACCACCAGCCGCAAAGCGCGTTCTTCAACGTGAGACGATAAGCGCGCACACTTGTCCACTTTTCACGGTGGCTTGTCAACAAAGCGCGCTCACGTATACTAAAGACCTGCTGGACATGCAATGGAGGTAAAAATAGAATTATGGCAATTAGTTCTCCCGTCCTGCCACAGAGATCGGTGATACAAAACCCTATGCGGAAGGCTTTGGAAGACTTTCTAACTTTCCTGGCCGTGGAAAAAGGGTCGTCGGCAAATACCGTCGCCGCATATCGCAACGACCTCCGCCAGCTGTCTGATTTCATCTCCTCACGTCCGGCTAACGACGGCTGGAACTCCGTCAACCGCGCCCTGATCCAGGACTTCATCCTGGACATGAAAAAGCGCGGCTACTCCGAGACGTCTGTGGCTCGCAAAGTCGCGGCCGTCCGGTCTTTCTACAGCTTCCTCACGGCCGAAGGCCTGGTGGAGGCAAATCCGACGGAGGGCCTGACGTCCCCTCGCATCGGAAAGACACTTCCGAAGGCGATCAGCCCGAACGAAGTTGACGAACTCCTGGAACAACCAGGTCGGCGCGCGACACCCGATGCCAAGCGTGACCGTGCCATGCTCGAGCTCCTCTATGCCACCGGTATGCGCGTGACTGAGCTGGTTTCGCTGGACATCCCGAACCTCAACCTGGATCCGCGGGCGCCGTACGTCCGCTGCCTGGGTAAGGGCGCGAAGGAACGCACGATCCCAATTCACGACCAGGCAGTCGAAGCGATTGTCGAGTACCTTGAAGACGGCCGGCCGATCATGGTCAAGAACCGGGACGAGGTGGCCCTGTTCGTGAACCGGCGAGGCGAGCGGCTAACCCGGCAAGGGTTCTGGCTGATCCTCAAGGCATATGCCAAGGCAGCGAACCTCGGTCCGGAGGTGACCCCGCACACCCTTCGTCACTCCTTCGCGACACACATGCTCCGCGGCGGCATGCCCCTCCGGAACGTGCAGGAGATGCTGGGACACGCCAACATCTCCACGACTCAGGTCTATACCCACCTCACCAGTGAGCACGTACGCGAGGTATATGAGCGGGCTCATCCGCGCGCACAGTAACCTCGTAATACAAGTGTGGTGATCAACCGGAGGGCGGCCGGAACGACGGCTGCCCTTCTTCTTATTCTGGGTCTCGCCGTTGGGTGCGGTGACAATGACTCATCACCAACCGGTACACATTCCCCGACTGAGTCCACGGCCTCGCCATCCTCGCCCAACGCCGGGGCACCCGAGCCCCCTGAACGCGACCTGCTCGATCTTGCCCGCCGCTTCCGGGGGTATCCGTACGACGGCCCAACGGTGGCGCGCACGGAGCCTTACAACCACGCAATCGGCGATCAGGTCGAGTTCACACTCACGGACCTCGTTGAGACGAGCGAGTACACCATTGCTGCCACTGTTCGCGCGATTACCGATCACGCCTACTTCTTCGTGCAAGACGACGTCAAGTATGATCAGTCGTCACTCGATCAAATAGCAGAAGACTTCGAAACATCGGTCTGGCCCGATATCACCACCGCATTCGGAGAGCCGCCGACTCCCGGTGTAGACGCAGACCCTCGCATCACGATCCTCCACGCTGATCTGAGGGGCGCCGGCGGATACGTGAGCGGGTCGAACCAGTATCCCGCCACCGCCGTGCCACGCAGTGCCGAGAGAGAGATCCTGTACATAGACAGTTCCGCCCTGGGCAGTCCGGGTTCGGGATACAACTCGTTGGTCGCGCACGAGCTTCAGCATCTCATCAATCTCGGCCAGGACCCCAACGAAGAATCGTGGGTCAACGAAGGACTGTCGGAGGTCGCCTGGCAGATAGCCGGCGGCGGAACCGATGGTGTACGTGAATTCCTGGGTGACCCCGATACCCAGCTGAACTTCTGGCCCTACCTGGACGACGTCGGCATCCACTACTCGGCCTCGGAGCTGTTCTTCAGCTACCTGCTGGACCAGTACGGCGGCCGGGAGAACGCAAAGGTGCTAACAGCCGAGCGCGCAAACGGCATCGCCGGCGTCGCCGCTTACCTGCAAGCGTTCGGCAAGACCTTCAACGATGTCTTCGCCGACTTCGTCGTGGCCAGCGCCATCGACAAGGAGGAGGGGCCTTACTCGCACCCGAATTTCGATGGGACGACAACTGCCGTAACCGGCATCGTATCCGGCGACGAAGGTGACGATACCGTTCATCAGTACGGGACGGATTACTACCGCGTCGATAACGGTCTTGTTTTCAGTTTCGACGGTGCCGACACCGTAACGATAGGAATCCCCGAGATCGACGGTCCGTTCTGGTGGTCCAACCGCAGTGACGGCATCGATTCTCGAATCACCCGCAAGATTGACCTGACCAATGTCTCCTCAGCCACCCTCACGTTCGATATTTGGCACGATATCGAACCCGGTTGGGATTACGGTTACGTGGCCGTCTCTACCGATGATGGGCGCACCTGGACGGCTCTCGCCGGTGATAACACGACCCTGGACGACCCCGTGGGCGCTTCCTACGGCCCCGGCTATACGGGCCAGACCGATGGCTGGGTTCGAGAAATCGTAGACCTTTCAACTTACGCCGGCGACGAAGTATTGCTTCGGTTCGAGTACGTCACTGACGACGCCACACACCTCACGGGCCTGGCGGTGGACAACATCGCAATCGCGGAGATCGGCCTCCAGGACAATGCCGATGCTGACTCCGGTTGGGACCGCGAAGGCTTCCAGCGCATAGACGGCCCCATGAAGCAGGAGTTCATCGTGCAAGCGATAGGGGCTGACGGCCGCGTTCTCCATGCCACGCTCGACAGTGGCAATATGGCCGGCATTCTCCTTGCGCCGTCGTCAACTATCGCAATCTCAGCAGTGACACCGTCGACGACTGAACGCGCCACTTATAGTTGGTCGCTCACGCAGTAGGGACACGCCTGTTTAGGGTCAGATAGATATCGGACACCAGCATGACGAATGAAGGGACGATACGCTGGCGTTCAAATGAGAGCATTCAGGGCGACGTTGCCGGGAGCAGCGCGCTTGGCCAGGCTCCCGGC
>JBDSHD010000285.1:0-3279 GCA_039918655.1 Dehalococcoidia bacterium
ACAGGTGGCGAACCGCTGGGGCCGCTGCCTGACGGCAGCGTTGACCATCAGGTGTACGACTTCATGCTAGACGTCCAGAGTCCGCACCTCCGCGACCGCTCGAGTTTGGACGATGCGAGGTAGAACCAACAACGGATCGGTATCTTTCGAGAATCCCTGCAGACGGGCTTACCCCGCCCCCACTCCAGACCCTTCGTACCTCAGGGTGACGGTTGAGACGCGGTACGCTGCACCCCTACGAAGCGCCGAGCGCCTCCTTTAGGTCCAGGGCTCCCGTGTACAGCGCTTTGCCGATGATTGCGCCTTCGACGCCGATTAGTCTTAGGCGCTGGATGTGTTCGATCTCGGAGATGCCGCCGGAGGCGATTACTTTCATGGGGGCGTCGAGGCCGAGCGCGTTTTCTACGACTTGCTGGATGGCGGGGAAGTTGGGGCCGCCGAGCATGCCGTCCCGGGAGATGTCCGTGTAGAACAGGCGAGGGACGTTGAGTTGGGCGAGCTGCGCAATGAGGTCGACAGCCGAGAGAGAGGAGGTCTCCAGCCAGCCATCAGTGGCGACCATGCCATCGCGGGCGTCGACGCCGACGAGGATGCGGTCTCCGAAGAGGGCGAGGGCGTGGACGAGGACGGACTGGTCCTTGACCGCGGCGGTACCGAGGACCACACGGTCGGCGCCGGTCTTGATGTAGCGGTCCATGATGTCGAGGGTGCGGATGCCGCCGCCGACCTGGACGGGGATGCTAACGGCCTCGATAACTCGCCAGATGACGGCCTCGTTACGGGGTGCGCCGTCCTTGGCCCCGTCGAGATCAACGACGTGGATGCGGGGCGCGCCAAGGTTCTGCCAGCGCTTCGCCACCTCCACGGGGTCATCGGCGAAGACGGTCTCGCGGGCGTAGTCGCCCTGGTCGAGGCGGACGCAACGGCCAGCGCGGATGTCGATGGCGGGGATGATCTCCATGGGGAGAGTATGAAGGGTGAAGAGTGAAGAGTGAAGAGTGAAGAGTGATCACTGATCGGGGAGGCAGGGCGGGGAATTGGCGCACCGGTTGGCAACAATTGGCTAGGTGATGGCGTCTCTTTAGGCGTGAAACGGTTTGATCTATTGCCGGCTTCCTTTGCGTTTTCGAACTTCCTGTTCGATCATGCGCCGCTCCGCATCGCGGCCCATTACGGAGTCGAAGACGAATACCTGGAGTCCGTGCATGACGAGGATGATGCCCCAGACAAGGGCAACCCACTGCACCCAGAATTGACTCGGGCCAGTGATGACATCGAGCACAAGAAGTAGGCCTATCACGCTCACGTAGGTGGACAGGTGGCGATAGTAACCCATCCGCCGGCGAACTTTCCTGCGGGCAGCCCGGTAATCGTCATCCTCGTCCGCGCGGCCCCGGCCCCGGCCCGCGCGGAATGATCCGACCGGGGTTTCGACTTCCACTCCCTCAAAGCCTTCGTCGTCCTGGATGGTCATCGTTCAACCTCCATTCTGGCCCCAGACCGAGTGCCCCCGTCCCCCGCCAGATCCTGACTAAGGTCAGGATGACAGAACCGGCCGGACTAACGGTAGGGCCGGAAGTCACGGTTCGGCCCGGAGTTCAGGGTACGGGCGCCATTGAGGCGATCTTGATGAAGTTGGCGTACATGCGGAGGCCCATCTCGCCGCTCTTTTCGGGGTGGAACTGGGTGGCGACGACATTTTCCTTCGCGACGACTGACGGAAAGGTCACACCATAGTCGGTTTCGCCGATGGTGACGGCGGGGTCTTCGGGCGCGGGGACATAGGAGTGTACGAAGTAGAAGTAGGAGGCTTCCGGGATGCCTTCGAAGATGGGGTGCTGATTGACCTGGCGGACGCGGTTCCAGCCCATGTGCGGCACCTTCAGGCCATCCGGCAGGCGGACGATGCGGCCTTTGAGAACGCCGAGGCATTCGTGCTCGCCGCCTTCTTCGCTGACGTCGAACAGCGCCTGCTGGCCCATGCAGACACCGAGGAAGGGGCGACCGGAGGCGATGTACTCGCGGATGGGCTCGACGAGGCCGTGGGCGCGGAGGTTGGCCATGGTGTCCTCGGCAGCGCCGACGCCCGGAACGATGAGGGCGTCGGCCTCGTCAAGGTACTTCGACGTCGAGGTGATGAGGGGCCGGACGCCCTGGTGCTCGACAGCGCGGGCGACGCTGTAGAGGTTGCCAGCGTCGTAGTCGACGATTACGAGTTTCATGTACGAATTGTAGCAGGGGCGCCGCCCCCTAGTCCTGCCTGAGACGCCCCGGCGGGGCGTCTCAACGACAGCAGAAGCTGGTACCAGCTGACGTCCAGCCAGCGCTCGAACTTGTAGCCGACTTCGCGCTCGGTGCCCACGAGTGTGAAGCTGTGGCGCTGGTGGAGACGGTCACTGGCCGGGTTGTCCTGGGAGATGCCTGCCATGATGGAGTGGAAGCCGCGGTCGCGGGCCAGTTCGATGAGGTGGCCGAGGAGGAGGGAGCCGATGCCGCGGCCGCTGTGGGCCTGGTGGATGTAGACGGATTCTTCGGCAGTGAAGCGGTACGCCAGCCTGGCGTGGAAGGGTTTGAGGCTGCCCCAGCCGAGGACGACGCCATCCTCTTCGGTAACGGTGACGGAATGGGGGTGCTGGATCTCGCGGAACCAGTCCAGGCGGTCTTCGAGGGATTTGGGCTCGAGGTCGAAGGTGGCCCAACCGTTGAGGACCTCATAGTTGTAGATGTCGGTGATTGCGGGCACGTCAGCTTCGGTGGCGGGACGGATGGATGGCGGCATTTCGACGCCAAGGTAACAGGAGAATGCCATCCATGCGTGCCACGTCTATGAAGTTTCGGTTACGCTAGCGGCGATATGTCCTGCGGGATTGACCACGTCCAGGAGGCGCAGGTGCGGGCGGAGGAGCTTCGTTCGCAGATTAACTACCACGACTACCTTTATTACGTGAAGACGGCTCCAGAAGTGGGCGACGCCGAGTACGACGAGCTGATGCGGCGTCTGAGGGTGATTGAGGAGCATTATCCGCAACTGATCACGCCGGACTCGCCGACTCAGCGAGTGGGCGAGAGGGCGTCGGAGGCGTTCGGGGTGGTGGAGCACCGCGAACCGATGTTGTCGCTGGCGAACGCGTTCAAGTTCGCGGACCTGCAGGCGTGGCACCAGCGGGCGTCCCGGCTGGCGGGAACGGACGAGTTCCAGTACGTGTGCGAACCTAAGATCGACGGGCTGGCGGTATCGCTGGTGTTCGAGAACGGTCGGTACGTGCAAGGAGCGACGCG
>JBDSHD010000286.1:0-2905 GCA_039918655.1 Dehalococcoidia bacterium
TGGGGGGTGAGCGCATCATGGAACCGTTTCAGGTGCCTGGCCGCCCCACAGTCGCCCAGGCTGCGGATCCGGAAGGCAACGTAATCGGACTCGTCCAGCAATAGGTGATCGCGGAACTCCTACTTAGGGAAGGAGTTCATGCTTCAGAGTGCCGATAAACGGCAGGTTGCGGAATCTCTGGTGAAAGTCGAGTCCATACCCCACGACGAACTCGTCTGGTATCTCGAAGCCAACGTAGTCAATCGGTACGTTCACCAGTCTCCGCGCCCGCTTGTCAAGCAACGTGCACACTTTCACGGACGCCGGTCGCTTGGTCTGGAGATATTCGATGACATGATTGAGAGTCATGCCAGTGTCAACGATGTCTTCTACAAGGATTATGTCCCGGCCCTTTACGTTTAACTCGAGATCTTTGAGGATGCGCACTGCGGCGTGACCGTTGCCCTCGTACGACGAGACAGCCATGAAGTCAACAGAGGTTGGGAGTGAGATCTGGCGCATCAGGTCCGATATGAAACACATCACGCCCCGAAGCACACCGACAAGCACGGGCTCGCGATCTGCGTAGTCCTTGCTAATCGCTGCGCCCAGCTCCGCCACTCGTTGCTGCAACTTGCTTGCCGGGATCAGGACGCGATCGATATCCGGCACCTGGCTCGGTGAGATGGCCCCATATCCGTACTTCGTGAGGAGCCGCAGGTAGTCCCGCTTCTTAAGCATGATGATGTTGATGTCCGGGTAGAGCTCCTGCAGCTGGCGCATCTTCCGGTTCTTTTCAGCCGTCAAGCCCGACTTCAGAGTCGTCAATTCCACGAAAAGATCCATGTCGGGCAGATAGAAGTCCGGAGTGAAGGCCTCAGTCACGCGGCCCCGTTCCCAGCGCAAGGGGAACGACCGCGGCTCGTACTGCCAGGCGATGCCATAGAAGTCCAGTATCCGCGCGAACTCATACTCGGCGTTGTGCGCGAACGGTGGGGGCACATCGGTAGGCGCACCCGTCACCGGTATTCGCGGTTTGACTGGGGCTAGCGCTGGCTGCGCGTCGTCATAAGCCTCGGCGGGTTCCGGTGCCAGTCGGCGTCGTGATCTGGTTTTGGCGGCCGGAGACTGACTGACCGGAGTACTGGCGGCCACTTCAGTGTCCAGATCAGGTGATCCGGCAGCGTCTGCTACCGGCGGATGCTGGCCACGCTTACGACTGCCTCCGTGCCGTCTCGTACGTATTGGAGTGAGAGGGGCGTTGTCGCCCGCCGTCTCGGGGGCTGCCTGCTCGGCAGTTTCTGCAGGCTCGGGTTGCGTCTGAGTGTCGACACGCGACCGCCCACCTCTTCGTCGCGTGACCGTCTCGGCGGTTGCCATGTACGTCAATTCTATCCTTGCGAACTGTCAAATGCTATGTCCTCTACCCATTTCTTATCCACAATTGTTGATTGTTGCCCTATCCGCTACGGAAGGAATAGGATTCATTCCGCCATGCCCTTCGCGCCAGTAAATGGGACTGAAGTCTACTACGAGGTCCACGGGAAGGGCTTCCCAGTTGTCCTTGCACACGGGGCCGGAGGCAATCACCTCAGTTGGTGGCAGCAGGTCCCGGTTTTCCAGAAGCACTATCAGTGCATCACCTTTGACCACAGAGGCTGGGGACTCACTATTGACCCGCAGGATCTCGGCCCCGCCGCCTTTGTCACGGATCTTGTGGGTCTCATGGATCATCTTGAAGCGCCCAAGTTCTTCTGCGTCGGCCAGTCGATGGGTGGATTTACCTCCCTCGGATTAGCTCTGGCCCACACAGGAAGAGTCTGCGGACTTGTGATGGCCAACACGTTCGCCGGAATGCGCCGCGAAGTCTGGCTCGCCTCATCAGATGATCTCCGCGCCGATGCTCAAGCCATTTGGGAGCGGCGACGAATTACCGGCATAAAACGCGCCCTTTCGAAGGAGTTTTCATCGAACCATAAGACACTGGCCTTTCTCTACAAGCAGATCAGGTTCTTGAACGAGAACGGGCCCAACCGTCTCCACTCAGAGAGTCAGATCGCCAGGCTCCGAGCGCTTGAGCGGTTGCCTGAAGCGAGTGCGTCTCGTGAAGCATTGGGGCAACTCGCCCTGCCCGTGCTGTTCGTGGGCGGGGAGCATGATGAAGTGATGCCTGTGCCGTTGATGAAAGTGGCGTCATCGCTGATCCCTAACTCCTCGGTCACCGTGGTGCCGGGGGCTGCGCACTCTGTTTATTTCGAGGAACCTGAGATATTCAATCACATCTGCCTGGAGTTCCTCCGCAATTGCATGGATGTAACGCAGTATTAGGCCCTTCTGTTGTACCCTCAGATGTCGCACACATCAGTTGCGCGACGATTCAGCGACCCTATGCACAGGACAGACGATGACTGAAAGCAACTTTGGAGACTTCTCCGGCGAGACCGCACAGAACAAGCAAGCGCCCTGGAACGTGGAACGATTCCTGGAACAGGACCGTATCCGGGTAATTCACTTTGGGATTGGGGCGATTGGTGCGCGAGCCGTGAAAGCATGCCTCACCAATCCGGAGATTGAGATCGTTGGAGCGATCGATGCCCACCCGGCCAAGACAGGACGCGATCTTGGCGAAGTGACTGGCATCGGACATTCGCTCGGTATCCCTGTCCAGTACGATGCCGAAACACTTCTAAAGGATGTCTATGCCGACGTGATAGTACACAGCACCGGGTCGTCCCTTACGGAGATATATCCGCAGCTCATGTCGATCATTTCGGCCGAGAAGAACATCGTGTCGACGTGCGAGGAGTTGTCGTTCCCTTGGTCGCGGTACCCGGACATCGCGTTGAAGATCGATCGGCGCGCACGGGAGGCCGGAGTCCGCGTACTCGGAACGGGTGTCAACCCCGGTTTCGTCATGGACACCCTG
>JBDSHD010000287.1:0-2527 GCA_039918655.1 Dehalococcoidia bacterium
TGTAGGGGCGCATCATGACGCGCCCCTACGTGTGTGACGAACGTCCGCACTGGGCAGCGATTTCGTTTTGCAAAAACATGTTTTTACCGCTCGCCCCCACGTACTTCGGTCGACGTCTATGGTGTCAAAGACTGGGTCCGCCTTCGACTCTAAGCACAGGCTAATAGGCCAACAGGCCGAACTGGGGAAGGGTGTTATTAGCATCAGGAAACTGTTTCGTAATTTCGTGCCTTTCCCGCATAAGTGGCCCACTAAGAGGGAGGGGAGATGTGTCTGAACCGGCGGCCGACAAGTCGGCGTCCCCGCCAACCGGCCCGCCAAATCCTCCGGCACCCTCGGTGAAACGACTGCACCGCCTTCAGCAGCAGCCCAGCGCCTCCGTCAGCATCTTCACATCCTTGCACGCCCTCAAGTCCCGCTTGGGCTTCTTGCCATTCTTCCTCTCCGCCATTCCGCCTCCTCATCATCCACAACCCACCAGTTTTGCCCGTCATTCCCGCGAAGGCAGGAATCCATTACGAGTCTCCGCTCAAAGGGTAAGAACATATGTACTGATGAGTCAAGGTGACTGTGTCACTAACGGCAGTATATCGACGTTCCCGCGTTTCCACCGACTCACCCCAGAACACCTCGTAAATCCGGTTGCTGTTAAACGGCGGGTCAATGTAAATGAGGTCCACCGACTCATCAGGGACATACTTCGGGAGAACCTCAAGATTGTCACCACAGTAGATGACGTTCGTCTCCATACGCCGAATTATATGCCGCAACCAACCCACACCTGCGGCCGTTTTGGCATCCGTCCACATTGATCCAGTGCCAATTCCCCCTCCAACATCCGCCTGAAGCCCACTTTCTCTAACCCAAACCCATCTTTACCGATCTGTGTAATCTGTGGACTAACTTAGGCGGAGGCGGACTCCATTTCGTCGCTCCAGCGTTCGCGGTGGACGTACTCCTCGTACGGCTTGCGGGTGCGGCCGAGCGACAGGGGGATGTTGGGGTCGGGATGGCCGAGGGCGATAACCATGGAGATGCGCCAGTCTTCCGGCAGGCCGAGCGCCTGGCGGCCGCAGTCTTCGTGGTGGATGCGGACCGGGCAGGAAGCGAGCCCTTCGTTCCAGGCGGCGACCATGATGTTCTGGGAGGCGCGGCCGGCATCGAACTCCATCCCTCCGGGGCCGAGGCAAACGACGATGGCGGCGGCAGCGGGGCCGAGCGGCTGAGCGAAATCGCCGCACTTCGCCAGCTCCGCCATGTTCTCCTTGTCGACGACAACGACCAAGCGTACCGGCTGAGTGTTCTTGCTGCTGCCGGCCATGCGCCCGGCCTGAGTCAGCTTCCGCAGTGTCTCGTCCTCGATCGGTTCGCTCGTGTAGGTGCGCGAGTCGCGCTTCGTGATGATCGCCTTGTAGGCTTCCATGGCTCCCTCCGTCTGGTAAAATCGCGCCGAGGCGCACCTTTTGCCGCAGGTCACATACTACACGTACTTCCAGCACACGGAGCCACCGTGGGACTACGACGTCCCGCTGATAGTTCGCATAGCGGTCCGCTGGCTCATCACGGCCATCGGGTTCATCGCGGCCGAGTGGTTCGTGAACGATGTCTGGTACGACGGGAACCCGTGGTTCGTGGACGGTTGGCCGGACCTGGCGCTGGCGTCGCTGTCCTACGTGATCATGCGAGCGATTTTCCGGCCAATCCTTATCTTCCTGACGTGCCCGCTCCAGCTCCTGACGCTGGGCCTGTTCCTGTTCGTGGTCAACGCCCTGATCGTGATACTGACGGAGGTCGTGTGCGACTGGTTCGGTATCGGGTTCGCCGTGGACGGTTTCTGGCCCGCGTTCATCGGCGCGCTGGTGATCTCTCTGGCGTCTTTCGCCATGTCCCGGCTCCTCAAACGCAATCCGTTCGGGAAGCCAAACTAAGCTCTGGCCCGCGACCGGCTTCCTTGAGCGCTGCCCTTTCGGCGCGGACATGGATTCCCGCCTTCGCGGGAATGACGGGAGGGCGAGCGAAGTTTTTACATCTCGATCGAGCGGGCCTCGTACAATTCGATCGCCGACAGCTCCACCGTTAACCTGCGCGCCGCCATGACGAACGCCCGCGACGCTGGCACCGCAAAGTGAGCGGCGACCGCTTCCCGGTCGCTCCAGGTCTCCAGGAAGACGAGCCGCAGTGGATTCTCAGCGTCGATGTGCACCGCATGCGAAAGACAGCCCGGCTCGGTGCGGGAGCGGTGAACGTGCTCCAGGCTGATCGCTAGAAGTTCGTCTATGCTGTCCGGCCCCGCCGTCGCGTGGCCGGTGATTATGACCATGAACCCCTACGCCGCTTCTTCCTCGATGTTTGCCTTGATCATCGCGATCAATTCCGGTGTCACTTCCGTGAAACCGTGTTCCCTGGCGTGAATCTCTGCGTTCTTCAGCAGTTCGTCCTCGGTCTCGCCGCGCACGATGTGGCCACAGCCGCTCTCCGGGTTCACCTTGCCGCAATCAATAATCTTGCCCATGGGGTCTCCTCCTCT
>JBDSHD010000288.1:0-4613 GCA_039918655.1 Dehalococcoidia bacterium
GCGAAGGAGAAGGACGCGACGATGATCGCATTCAGGGATCATGAGATCGACGTGCTGGTGTCCACCTCCGTGGTGGAGGTGGGCGTGGACGTGCCCAACGCGACGGTGATCCTGATCGAAGGGGCGGAACGCTTCGGGCTTTCGCAACTGCACCAGTTCAGGGGACGGGTGCGACGTAGCAGCGAGCAGGCTTATTGCTTCCTGCTGACGGATAGCCCGACACCCGAGAACCAGGAACGCCTTGAGATCATGGAGACGACGGACAATGGATTCGACCTGGCAGAGCACGATTTGAGGTTGCGAGGGCCAGGCGAATACTTCGGCACAAGGCAGTCAGGGGTGCCAGACCTGCGAGTGGCAACCCTGGCGAACGTGAAGATGATTGAGGCGGCAAGGGGAGAGGCGACGTCCCTCCTGGACCACGACCCCGGATTGACGCGGCCAGAGCACCGGATGATCGCGGAGCGAGTCAAGGAACTGTGGGATAGGGTAACGTCCGAAGTGTCCTAGCACTCTGTCCCGCACCGCGCTAGACTCTATCCGTAGAAACCGTCCCCGGAGTGGGGGCGGTATCTGTTTTCGGGGTAGACGATGATCAAGGACGAAATAGGAGTGATCCTGGCAGCCGCCGTGGCCAAGGCCCAGGCCGACGGCGCCCTGCCTGCCGTACCGGTGCCGACGGCGCCGATCGAGCGGCCGCAACGGCCGGAGCACGGTGACTACGCCAGCAGCCTCCCGATGAGACTGGCACGGGCGACCGGGATGCGGCCGCTCGATATCGCAGAAGTCATTATCGGTGCGCTGGATTCTGATGCGAGGACGGCTGCCGGCATTGACGAGGTCTATGCTGCGCCACCCGGGTTCATCAATTTCCGGCTGGGAGCCTCGTGGTTGGGAGCGCAGGTCGAGGAGATCGCCCGGCAAGGAGCGGCGTTCGGGGATATCGACACGGGCAAGGGGAAGAGGGTCCAGGTGGAGTTCGTTTCGGCAAATCCGGTGGGCCCGATACACGTCGGGAACGGCAGAGGACTCGCCCTTGGTGACACTCTAGCTCGGATACTCTCAGCGGCGGGTTACGAGGTCCAGCGCGAATACCTGGTGAACGACGCCGGTACGCAGACGCAGGTGTTCTCGGAGACTCTTTACGCCAGGTATCAGCAGTTGTTCGGCAGGGAGGTGGATATTCCGGAAGGGGGATACCCCGGCGAGTATATGGTGGAGATCGCAGAGGCGATCAAGGCGGAGCATGGCGATTCACTTCTGTGCGGTACGGGTGAGCCCACGCCCGCGGAGATCCACGATATCGGCATCGCGAAGATGCTCGAATCGATCCAGTCTGACCTGAAGGCCATAGGGGTCCACTATGACGCCTGGTTCTCCGAGCGCTCTCTCTATACGGGGAGCACGTACGACGAGACGATGTCGTTACTGCGTGAGAGAGGATTTGTGACGGAGCGCGAGGGCGCCACCTGGTTTGTCTCCACGGCGCTGGGTGAGGAGAAGGACAATGTCCTCGTTAGGTCTACGGGCGCACCGACTTACTTCGCTTCCGACGTCGCGTATCACTACGACAAGTTCTGCAGGCGGAACTTTGACCGTGTAATCGACATCTGGGGAGCGGATCACCAGGGGCACGTCCCGCGCATGAAGGCGGCGGTGAGCGCGCTCGGTGTTGAACCTGATCGCCTTGAGATTCTCATTTATCAGCTCGTCACTCTGAAACGCGGCGAGGAGGTAGTCCGCTTGTCGAAGCGGGCTGGCGACATCGTCACTTTGCGGGAGGTGGTTGAGGAAGTGGGCGCGGACGCGGCGAGGTTCAACTTCGTGAGCAGGGCCGCCGATTCCCACATGGACTTCGACCTCGAACTGGCCAAGCAGCAGAGCTCGGAAAATCCCGTGTACTACGTCCAATACGCCCACGCCCGGATTTCCGGCATCCTCTCGCAGGCATCCGAGCGTGGATTGGACTATGCAGACGGGGACGTGCAGCTACTTAGGGAAGAGGCGGAACTCGCGCTCATCCGCAAGATGTTGCGGCTCCCAGAGCTGATTGAAGCGATGGCGGAGAACCTGGAGCCTCATCCGCTGCCCTATTACGCGATGGAGCTGGCGACGTCGTTCCATGACTTCTACGAGAAGTGCCGGGTGCTCGGCGACGATGAAGTTCTGAGCAAGGCACGCCTGAAGCTGGTTGCGGCGGCTCAGAGGGTGCTTGCGCGCAGCCTCGACCTGATGGGAATGAGTGCCCCGGAACGCATGTAATTGCTCAAGTTCCGGTAGTCTAGGAATTAGGGCCTGACGGCGCGATACAACGTCACCGCGTCGGGTATGCCCTTCATAACCACGGGGCCAACCTCATCGAAGTACACATCCGGCAGTTCGTCTGCGAGATTTTCGGTGCAGGCCTGCGAAACGAGGACCTCACCAGACTGGGCGAAGTCGACGATTCGCGCGGCCACGTTGACGTCGTGGCCGATGAGATCGTCGCCGTGAAGGATGGGCCGCCCGTAGTTAATGCCGATACGAACCCACATGGGCATGTCGCCGTCCTCGGCGGGTAGTTCATCGATTTTCTCCTGGAGTTTGAGCGCCGCATCGACGGCGTCAACGACGCTCGGGAACCAGAGGAGGAAGCCGTCGCCCAGGTTCTTGACGATGCGGCCGCGGGCGTCCATGGCCTCGCGGAGGAGCCGTTCCTGAAGGGTCAGCATCTCCAGCGCCGCTTCGTCGCCGCGGATGGCGGTGAATTCGCTGAACCCGGTCAGGTCGGTGAACACGACGGCTCCCTCTGCTGTCGGGGCCTTGACCTTCGTCGCGCCTGCCGTCATCGTTCCCGGACTTCGACAGATCCGGATATGGTACTGGCCTTAATTTCGAAGTCGGAGCCCTGGGCGCAGTCGCAGCGGGTGCGGCCGGTGATAGTGCGGAAACGAAGCCGAGGGGCGCGGCCTTCGTCCACGAGCACTTCAACCGTGCCAGAGATCGTCTTGACGTCAACCTCGTCAGCGCCGGCAGTGCCAAGGCCGATGTTGCCGCTCATAGTGTGTGCCTTGATGGCGCCCGCGACGTGACCAAGGTCGATCTTGCCGGTCTTGGAGTTGGCGCGGCAGCGTCCGCCGCACTCGTCAACGCTTATGCTGCCACTGATGCTTCGAATATCGGCATCACCGTTGGCCCGATCTATCGTGACTTTGCCGGAGACTGTGTTGATCTTGACCGAGCCGACCTGCCCTTCGAGGTTGACATCGCCCGAGATAGTACCGACTGAAACGTTGAGCCAGGTTGGGACATGGAGGTGAAGGTCCTTGGAGCGGGAGCGGGTCTCAAGGATGTGACCGTCTTCCAGGGTCTCGATGTTTCTTTCCGCAGGTTCGATGTCTATATCGATGCGGTCTTCGCCTGTGACCCGCACTTTGCCTGACACGGTCAGCACGCGAAGCCGGGCTCCTTCTGGGATCGCGAAGATTGTTCCCATTCCGGTTTCAGTTTAGCCCACGGGATTAGAGGCAAGTGTGATTCATCTCACATTTTTGCTCGCATTTGGGTTCTTCCCTATGATGCCAGCGGAAGGAGATCACGATGACGCACACGACGGACGCACCAACGGTTCGCACTGAATCCGAAATCTCAGAAGCGGTTGATCTCTGTAACGGGAGAGGCAACCTGAACCGGCCGGCGGTGGGGTTCTCCCGGATTCCGTTGCATCGCTGCAACGTGCGCGGGCACGCTCTGCGTAAGAAGCGCTGGAACTACTGGGCAGTCACGAGCGACCGGTACGTGTTCTCCGCCACGATTGCGGACATTGACTACATCGGCCTGGCGTCGGTATACCTGATCGACTTCGAGACAAAGCGCATGATCGAACGGACCGTGAGCGTTCCGTTTGGTGCCGCGGCGATGCCCGAGACGGTGTACGAGGACATCCGGTTTCGGCACAAGCGTCTGAACCTGGCCATCGAAGACGACGGCGCCTCAGTGCGTATCCGGGCGAAGGCATCGTCGGTTCGCGGGTTGCCGTTTCGCGCAGACCTGGCAATCGCTCGCCCGGCGGGCCATGAGACGCTGAATGTCGTGATCCCGTGGAGCGACGATCGGTTCCAGTTCACGTCAAAACAGAACACGTTGCCGGCGGCGGGCACAGTGACGTTCGGCGACGAGGAATTCGTGTTCGAAGAAGGGAAGTCGTTCGCCGTGCTGGACTACGGACGTGGCGTCTGGCCCTTCAGCACCTTCTGGAACTGGGGAGCGGGTTCCGGCATGCAGGACGGACGGCTCGTGGGGCTGAATCTGGGCGGCGGTTGGACGGATGGCACTGGTATGACGGAGAACGGGATTTGCGTTGACGGGCGGCTGCACAAGATTCACGAGGACCTGCGTTTCGAATACGACAAGTCGGACTACATGAAGCCGTGGCGCGTGAGGAGCGTCGGCTCAGACCGCGTCGACCTGCGGCTCGATCCGGTGTTCGAGAGGGTAGCGAACACCAACCTCCTGCTTCTAAAGTCGGACGTTCACCAGGTGTTCGGGCACTACTCGGGCACGGTTCGGGACGACGATGGCGGACAGATCGAAATCGACGGACTGATGGGATGGGTGGAGCAGCAGGACGCTCG
>JBDSHD010000289.1:0-6765 GCA_039918655.1 Dehalococcoidia bacterium
CTACCCAGGAGCGGGTCAGCGCTATCGAGAGATCGAGCAACCACCTCATTGGGTGGCCATGCCTCTCCTTGGCTCGGTTGCCGCTACAGGTTCCGGGCCCGCGCGAGCCCGGACGAGCGCTGCTTCTCCGGCTGCAGTCACGGAGTAGAAACGTCTTCGCGGCCGGCCTTCTTGAGCGGCGACGACCGGGTCCTCCCACTCGCTGGCGAGAAGGCCGGATTTCTCCATCCGGTCGAGCGCCTTGTAGAGGGTGCCGTGTGCGGTCAGCAGGCGGGCGCGCTCTCGCTCCTTGATCTCCCTGGCGATCATGAACCCGTGAAAGAACGGCGCGCCGCGGACGCGCAGTTCGATCGCGGTATTCAGGATCGACAGTTCGATCGGGATGAGAGTGCCCGTCTTTCGCCTTGGCATATAAGAAGAATGGGAAGATATCTGCCGGTTGTCAAGCCCCCTTGGTTTGCGGTGCCCTCGTGGAGGGCTAAAGACCCTCCTCTACCTTCGTTAAACCTTCCGCGCGGGAATGCCGGGTGGAAAAGGGGAGCGGGGCCACTCTAGGACAGAGTGGCCCCGCTGGTGCGGCTTGACCTGGGAGGGGTCAGGCTCGTTCGTAATCGTGGCTTGTGCGGTGGAAGAGACTATTCCAGATGCAGCCGGCGTCCATGAATCCGCTAGCCTTGGTGTCCGGGGACTCTTCTCGTGAATCCTCAAGCTCGGCGCGATGGCTCATGCTTCTCAACTCGATGACCCGGCGGCGAGACTCCCAGTCGAGCATCCGGTTGTTGCTGTACAGGTCCATTGGGGTACTCCTTCCGTCGGTCTCTGACTGCTTGTGTGGCTAGTGTGTGACGGGTCCGCCATCAATACCATGACGCAGGTCACAAATCGACATGGAAGCTGACATCCGTAGGTAATGACGGAGTGGCGCGCCCGTCGAAGGTGACGTCTTGATACAATAGCCCGGTATGGCCACGAAGAACGCTGATTACTACGACGTGCTGGGCGTGCCGCGCGGCGCGAGCCCGGACGACATCAAGAAGGCGTTCCGCAAGCTGGCGATGCAATACCACCCGGACAAGAACCAGGCGGACGGGGCCGAGGCGCGCTTCAAGCAGATAGGGGAAGCGTACGAGGTACTGTCCGATCCGGAGAAGCGAACGCGCTACGACCGGTTCGGTCACGCGGGGTTGGCCGGGTTTGATGCGGGGCGCGGCTTCGACGGTCAAGATATGAGTGGCTTCGGAGATATCTTCGACGCCTTCTTCGGCGGCACGACGGCCCGGCGGGGGCGCGAGGCGCAGCGCGGCGCGGACCGCCGAACAGATATCGAGATCTCGTTCGAGAATGCGGCGTTCGGGACCGAGCGCGAGATCGAGATCGATCGTATCGAGCGCTGTACTCGCTGCGCGGGGTCCGCGAGCGAGCCTGGCTCGAAGCCGGCGCGGTGCGACGGCTGTGAAGGAAGTGGTCAGGTGCGGCGGGTGAGCCGCAGTTTCTTCGGGCAGTTCGTCAATATCGCACCGTGTACGCAGTGCCGGGGCGAGGGTCAGTTGGTAACCAATCCATGTAAGGACTGCCGCGGAAACGGCCGCGAGCGCAAGTCGCGCAAGCTAAGGGTCTCCATTCCTTCGGGCGTGGCAGACGGTTCCCGGATGAGACTAACCGGTGAGGGAGACACGGGTTTGAATGGCGGACCTCCGGGCCACCTTTACGTCTACATCGCCGTCACGCCGCACCCCTCGTTCGAGCGAGTTGAGGACGACCTGGTCTACCTGCTGGCGATGAACCCGGCGCAGGCAGCGCTGGGCTTCGAGGCGGAGGTGCCGACGCTGGACGGTGAGCCGGCAACGGTGAAGGTGCCGGCAGGGACTCAGAGCGGGAAGATTTTCGCGCTGAGGAGCAAGGGTGTGCCACACCTGCACCGAGGCGGTCGCGGTGACCTGCTGGTCCGGGCGGAGGTGCAAACGCCTACGGACCTGACGGACGAGCAACGGGAGCTGCTGAAGCAGCTGGCGGGCACGTTCGGGACGCCGGTGGGCGAGGAAAAGGGGATCCTCGGCAAGATCAAAGACGCGCTCGGTTAAATTCGGCGTTAGATTAGTTCGGTCAGGCGGCCTTCGAGACCCGCGACGCGGGAGCGGGCAGCCGACAACTTCTCTTCTTCTTTAGCGATGACGTTTTCCGGCGCCTTTGAGCGGAACTGCTCGTCCGCGAGCTTCCCTTGTAGGCGGCTTACCTCGGCCTTCGCCTCATTCAGTTGTTTCGTCAGTTTGTCACGCTCACCGTCGACGTCGATGAGGCCGGCGAGGGGGACCACGACCTGGGTTTGGGCGAGGACGGCGGCGGCCACCTGGGTGCTGGGGGCGTCCCTGGTGTCGGCGATGACGTGGAGTGGCCGCACCCGGGCGAGGGCCTCGACGATCTGCCGGCCGTTCTCGATCGTGTGCCGGACGCCGTCGGCGACGACGTAAGCCTCCACGTAGCGCACCGGGTCGACACCACGCTCAGCGCGGATGTTGCGGACGGCACGGACGACATCCATGAGGGCGCCAATCTGTTCCTCGGCCTCCACGTCAGCCTCTCCCTCACCAAGGGGGAAACGCGCCGTAATCAGCGCCTCGTCGAGGCCGTCGACGTGGTCGCGGAGGTGCTGCCAGATCGTTTCGGTGACGAATGGCATGAGGGGGTGGAGGAGGCGCAGACTGGTCTGGAGAACGTGTGCGAGGACTGGCAGTGGCGAGCGGTCACCTTCCCTGAGGCGAACCTTCGCCATCTCAAGGTACCAGTCGCAATACTCGTTCCAGATGAAGTCGTAGAGGACGCGGCAGGTCTCGTTGATCTGGAAATCGGCGAGAAGTTGGTTGACCTCCCGCGCCACGGCGTGTGAGCGCGAGACGATCCAGCGATCTTCGAGGGGCCAGTCAGGCGCACCGGCCTCCACCTGGGGCAAGGCGACGTTCTCATCGCCGATGCTCTGGATGACGAAGCGAGAGGCGTTCCAGAGCTTGTTGGCGAAGTTGCGGGAGCTTTCCAGCTTCTCGTCGAAGAGGCGGAAGTCGTTGCCGGGGCCGCCGCCGGTGGCGAAGGTGAACCGGGCGGCGTCGGTGCCGTACTTCTCGGTGATGTCCAGCGGGTCGACGACGTTCCCCCGGCTCTTGGTCATCTTCTGGCCCTTTGCGTCGCGAATGAGGCCGTGCAGGTAGACGTGGCGGAACGGGACCTCGCCGGTGACGTACATCCCAAGCATGATCATGCGGGCGACCCAGAAGAAGAGGATGTCGTAGCCGGTCTCAAGGACGCTGGTGGGGTAGAACGTGCGCAGGCTTTCCGTGTCGTCGGGCCAGCCGAGGGTAGAAAACGGCCAGAGCCCCGAGGAGAACCAGGTGTCTAGGACGTCCGGGTCCTGCTCGAGTTGCGCGCTGCCGCACTTGGGACACTCGGTTGGATCCACGACGGCCGCGGTGAGTTCGGCGCAGTCGCCGCAGTACCAGACCGGGATCCGATGGCCCCACCAAAGCTGGCGGGAGATACACCAGTCGCGGATGTTCTCCATCCAGTGCATGTACACGCGCTCGAAGCGGCGGGGGATGATTTCGATCCGGCCGTCCTTGACGGCTTCGATCGCGGGACGGGCGAGGGGTTCCGTGCGGACGAACCACTGGGTGCTGGCGATCGGCTCGACGACTGTATCGCAGCGCGAGCAGTGACCGATAGAGTGCGTGTGATCGACTCGCTTCTCCAGCAGGCCGAGGCGTTCGAGGTCGGCGACGATGGTCTTGCGGGCTTCCATGCGATCAAGGCCGGCAAGGGGGCCCGCGTGCTCGTTCATCTTCGCCTCGGAGTCCATCGCGACGATGACGGGAAGGCCATGGCGGGCGCCGATGTCGAAGTCCGTGGGGTCGTGTCCAGGCGTCACCTTGACGGCGCCGGTGCCGAACTCGGTCTCGACGGCTTCGTCGGCGACGATCGGGATGTGGTGTTCGATCACGGGCAGGAGAGCCGTGCGACCGATGAAGGCCTTCCAGCGGTCGTCATCCGGGTTCACGGCAACGCCGGTGTCGCCGACGATCGTCTCCGGACGGGTGGTTGCGACGACGACGTATTCGCCGGTGGGGTTGCCAGCCTCGTCCAGGAGGGGGTAGCGCACGTACCAGAGACTGCCCTGCGTCTCGACGTGATCGACTTCGAGATCGGAGAGGGCGGTCTGGCAGCGGGGGCACCAGTTGATGATGCGCTCGCCGCGGTAGACCAGGCCGTCGTTGTAGAGACGGACGAAGGTCTCGCGGACGGCGAGTTGAGGACCGTCGTCAAGCGTGAATACCTCGCGGTCCCAGTCGGCGGAGGCGCCGAGGCGCATGTGCTGGATCGAGATGCGGCTGCGGATCTGGCCGACCCACTTCCAGACGCGGGCTTCGAATTCGCTGCGTCCGAGGTCGTGGCGTGACATGCCCTCCTTCGCCAATTCCTTTTCGACGACGTTCTGGGTGGCGATGCCAGCATGGTCGACGCCGGGCACCCACAGAGTGGGGTCGCCGAGCATCCGATGCCAGCGGATCAGCGCATCTTCGATGGTCACGGTTAGGGCGTGGCCGAGGTGGAGTTCGCCGGTGACGTTGGGCGGCGGCATGATGATGCAGAAGGGGTCGCGGTCAGGGTTCAAGACAGGCTTGAAGTGGCCCTTGTCCATCCACATCTGGTAGATGGGCGCTTCAACGCTGTGCGGGTCGTAGGCCTTCGGCATATCGCCGGTGATTTTGTCAGTCATAGGAGGGCTCTGGCGTACAGGAAATAAGCGGGCCCCCACGAAGGGCCCGGCACGGGGGATTGTATGGTTTTGGCGAGTTTCGGGGCAAGCGCAGCGGGTCCTGCTGAAACCGCTCGGGAGCGCATCAACATCCGCGTGTGCGAGATGCCTTGACCCCGTATTAGAGCGGTCGTAGCCTGAGGGCAGTCGCCCGCCCCTTCAGGAATTGGCCCCAAAACACATGGGATATTGGTTTAGAGTTGGTGATTTCGAGCTGCTCGTGGTCAGCGACGGCGTGATCCGGCAGGACGCCGGCGCGACGTTCGGCCTCGTGCCGCGCGTTATGTGGGAACGCTACGTCCCCGACATCGACGAAAAGTACCGGTTGCCGGTGGGGTTGAACTCGCTCCTGGTGCGCGGGAAGGGGCAGACTGTGCTCGTGGACACGGGGTGCGGGGACAAGGGCGTAAGGGCGCCGGGGGCGATGGGAGTCGAGAATGCTGGGACGCTGCTGGAGAACCTGGCGGCGGAAGGCGTTGCCGCGGATGACGTGGACGTGGTGCTCAACACTCACCTCCACTTCGACCACTGTGGCGGCAACACGATCGAGGAAGCTGGCAAGCTGCGGCCGGCGTTCCCGCGAGCGCGATACATTCTGCAGAAGGGCGAGTGGGAGGCGGCGACGCACCCGAACGACCGTACTCGCGGCACGTACCTGGCGGAGAACTTCGAGCCGCTGGCCGACGCGAAGGCGGTGGAGCTGGTTGATGGCGACGCGGAGATTGTGCCGGGACTGAGGATGGTGCAGGCGCCGGGTCACACGGAGGACCACGTCGTGGTGGAAGTGGAGTCCGGCGGCGATTATGCGCTGTACATCGGCGAGTTATCGCAGCACCCGGTGCAGCTCGAGCGGCTGGCCTGGATCAGCGCCTTCGACATCATGCCTTTGGTCTCGCTGGAGACGAAGAAGCGATTCGTGGAGCGGGCGATCGAGAAGGATGCCACGATCGTGTCTGTGCACCACGAATACCCGGGTGTGGGCCGGATCCGGGCGGAGGACGGACGGAGAAAATGGGAAGGGATAAACGAAAACGGAGCGGACACTTGATCCGCTCCGCTTCCTCGGTAGCTCAATGGAGCAACCTCTCACTAAGACAGCCCCACTGTACTACCGTTTTCTCCGGATGCCAAGGCTTCGGAGGCGCCCCGGATGGGACTCGAACCCACATCCACGTCTTAGTGAGAAACGTGCTCTGTCCTATTAAGCTACCGGGGCGCAGCAGGAGCTTAGTCGCGCCTCCGAAGGGTAGGCAATAGGAAAATGGCACTCTCGCGCGAGACGCTCCTCCGCACGCCGTTGTACTCGGAGCACGTCGGCCTCGGCGCGCGGATGGTGCCGTTTGCGGGGTGGGAGATGCCGGTGCAATACACGGGCGTGATCGAGGAGCACAATGCTGTCCGGCAAGGCGCCGGAATGTTCGACGTCTCGCACATGGGGCGGTTCGAGGTGCACGGTCCGGAGGCGGGGCGTTTCCTGCGCTACATCTCGACCTGGGACGTGACCCGGCTCGCAGTGGGCGAGGGGCACTACGCGGCGGCGTGCAACGAGGCGGGTGGAATTCTCGACGACGTTTACGTGTTTTGCCTCGATCCGGAGCGCTGGTTGATCGTGGTGAACGCCTCTAACGCACCGAAGATGAAGGCGTGGATGGAGAAGCAGATCGCTGGCTTTGACGCGAGGCTCGTTGATCGTCATCACTCGACGGCGATGATCGCCGTGCAGGGGCCGGAGGCGATTGACCGAATGAGCGGAGAGTTCGTGCGGTCGATCAGGCCGCGGCGGTGCGCTGAGACGGACTGGCGAGGGAACCGGTTGTTCGCCTCGCGAACCGGGTACACAGGCGAGGACGGCCTGGAGTTCGTGATCAACGCCGAGGCGGCGCCGGACTTCTGGCGAGAGTTGATCGAGGCAGGCGTCACTCCATGCGGACTTGGCACTCGCGATACGCTGCGACTGGAGGCAG
>JBDSHD010000290.1:0-3211 GCA_039918655.1 Dehalococcoidia bacterium
CCTTCCGGTACATCGTCACCACCACCGCGCCACCGAGTCCGATGTTGTGCTGCAGCGCGACCTTTGCGCCCTCCACCTGGCGCTTGTCGGCCTTCCCGCGCAGTTGCCACGTAAGCTCGGAGCACTGAGCGAGGCCGGTCGCCCCCAGCGGGTGACCCTTCGAGATCAGGCCGCCGGACGGGTTGACCACGACCTTGCCTCCGTACGTGAAGGCTTCCTCGTCGACGAACTTGTGAGCGGTCCCCTCCGGGCACAGGCCCAGCGCCTCGTAAGTGATCATCTCGTTCGCCGAGAAGCAGTCGTGAAGCTCGATGACGTCGACGTTCTCGGGCCCGAGGCCGGTGTGGTTGTACACGCGCTCGGCGGCCACGCGGGTCATGTCGCTGCCGATGAGCTTGATCGAGCTCTTGCTGTCGAACGTCTCCTGCGTGTCCGTCACCATCTCCTGCCCGAGGATCTCGATCGCCTTGTCCTGCAGGTTGTGCTTCTTCACGAAGTCCTCGCTCGCCAGCACAACGGCCCCCGCGCCGTCTGATGTCGGGCAGCACTGAAGCTTCGTCAGCGGGTCGTGGACCATCGGCGCCGCCAGGATCTGCTCGAGGCTGTACTCGTCCTGGAACTGCGAGTAGGGGTTGTTCACGGAGTGCTTGTGGTTCTTGTAGCCGATCTTGGCGAAGTGCATCGGCGTTGAGCCGAACTTCTCCATGTGCTCGCGCCCGGCGTTGCCGAAGAGTTGCGCCGCCGGTGGGTGCGGCTCGAAGCCGCGGAGCTGCACCATCGCGATCACGTGCTGGTCCATCGGGTTGATCCGGTCCGTGAACGTCGCGCCCAGCGAACCCTTTTGCATCTTCTCGAAGCCCAGGGCCAGCACGCACTCCGCCAGCCCGCCCTCCACGAGCTGTTTGCCCATGAACAGCGCCGTGGAGCCCGTGGAGCAGTTGTTGTTCACGTTGTACACGGGGATGCCCGTCAGGCCGAGCTGGTACACCGCCCGCTGCCCACACGTCGACTCACCGTACACGTACCCGACGACAGCCTGCTCGACTTCGCCGTACGGGATGCCGGCGTCGTCCAACGCCTTCGTGCCGGCCTCCTTGGCCATGTCCGGGTAATCCCAGGCCTTCGATCCAGGCTTCTCGAACTTCGTCATCCCGACGCCAACGACGTACACTTTGCGGCTCATGATATTTCCTCCCAGGGTGACCGGAAGCGGTCAGGCTGCAGCCAGTGACCGGCCACGCCGCCTGAATATATACGCTCCGGCGTTCGCGTTCCACCACCAGATACGGCGATGCTACAATTGGCTCCCGAGCGGGAGTAGCTCAGTGGTAGAGCATCTGCTTCCCAAGCAGAGGGTCGCGGGTTCGAGCCCCGTCTCCCGCTCCAGGGCCGTCGGCAATCGGGGACCAGGGCCTGACGACTCAGCGCGCTGAGCTACGACCGGTCGAGCAGGAATGAAGGAGGGTTCCATGAACCAGCTTCCAGGCAGACTTTGCGGCCCGAGTGAGGGCCTCATCAAGATGCCCATGCACCGGCGACTCAAGGTGGCGATGGTCTCCACCTTGCCCCCGCGCCAGTGTGGCATTGCCACGTTCGCGGCGAATCTCTGCGCAGCGATCCGCAGGACGGATGCGCCGATCGACCTCGAGTTCGTGGCGATCGAGCATCTGAACAGCGTGGACGATGCTCGCAGCGACGTTCGCTGGCGGATCTCGCAGGGCGACCGCGCCAGCTTCCTCGATGTAGCCCGCTCCCTCAATCGCTCGAACATCAATGTTGTCTGTGTGGAACACGAATTCGGGCTCTATGGGACGTGGGACGGCGAGTACCACGACCACCTCGCGCCCTTCCTCGCGGCTTTGCGGCCGCCGGCCGTCACCACCTTCCACACTGTCCTGCCTGTCCCGGCGCCTTCGATGCTGGCCGCAATCCATGAGATCGCCGCCCACAGTGCAGCCGTGGTGGTGATGACACATGGGGCGGCGCGCTTGCTCAGCAGCGTGTACGGAGTCAATCCGGAGAAGGTGCGCGTCATCCCCCACGGCGTACCGGTCATGGCGCACGACAACGCATCCGAACTGCGTGATCGCTTCGGACTTGCCGGTCGCACGGTCATCTCGACCTTCGGGCTGGTGGACCCGCGGAAGGGCCTCGAGTTCATGGTCGACACCATGGAGTTCGTCGCAGCCCGCCACCCGGACGCCCTCCTTCTCATCCTCGGGCGCACCCACCCCGAGCTCCGAGCGCGCGAGGGCGAGCGCTATCGCTCATCCCTCGTAGCCGCGATCCAGCGCAAAGGCCTCGCGGGGCATGTCCGGTTGGTGGACGAATACCTGTCGGAACAAGAGATCGTCGACTACCTCGCGGTAACCGACGTCTATGTCACGCCCTACCTGGACCCGGACCAGATCATGAGTGGCACGCTTGCCTATGCGTTGGGTGCCGGCAAGGCAGTGGTCTCGACGGCCTACCTCCACGCCACCGAGGCGCTCGCCGAGGAACGAGGCCTCCTCGTGGGGTTTCGGTCCGCGCCCGAGCTCACCAGTGCGGTGCTGCGCATCATCGAGGAGCCTGGGCTGCGCCAGCGACTCGAAGCGAACGCACACCAGGCCAGCCGCCATACCGCTTGGCCGAACGTGGCACGTCTTGTGGCGGCGCTCCTCCAGGAAGTTGTTGACCAACGCCAACGTAGCGCAGCCAGACCGCTCGTCACGGGCCTTTGGACACCGGCGCTGCTGACCGGGGGCCGCTCGTGACCAGGCCGGCCGACGCGTTCCGCGAGCTCCTCACGCGCTACGAGGGCAACCCGATCCTCACAGCCCATGACTGGCCCTACCCGGTGAACACGGTCTTCAACCCCGGTGCCGTCTGCCTCAAGGATGGCCAGACGCTGTTACTCGTCCGCGTCGAAGATCGCCGCGGCGTCTCACACCTGAGCGTCGCGCGCAGTCGCGACGGCTTCACGAACTGGGAGATAACGCCGCTGCCGGCTCTCTACCCGAACCCGGAGTGCCACCCGGAAGAGCTCTGGGGCGTGGAGGACCCGCGCATTACCTGGATCGAGGAACTCGACAAGTACGCGGTCACGTACACCGCCTACTCATCGAACGGCCCGCTCGTCGCCCTGGCCACTACGCGCGACTTCGAGGTGTTCGAGCGGCGCGGCCCGATCACCTCGCCCGAGGATAAGGACGCCGCCCTCTTTCCGCGG
>JBDSHD010000291.1:0-4959 GCA_039918655.1 Dehalococcoidia bacterium
GACCAGGCGACCGTGGCCCGCCTCGCCGTGGCCGCTGGCATGACCGCAGACGATTTCGTCCGCTCCTTCCAGCGAATCGTCGACGCGGACGCCGGAGAGAAGCGCTCCGCCATTGCACAGACATAGAATGTCACCAGCAGGCCTGAACCCGATGACCCCACCGAAGCAGATCTACCGATTCCCCGAAGGCAGCGCCCAGATGCGAGACTTGCTGGGCGGCAAAGGCGCCAACCTGTGCGAAATGGCGCGCCTCGGCCTACCGGTCCCGCCCGGCTTCGTGATCACCACGGAGGCCTGCCTTGAGTACTACCAGCGGGATCGCAACCTGCCGGACGGCCTTTGGGACGGCATCCGCAAGCACCTCGGCGAGATCGAGGAAGCGGTCGGCCGGCGCTTCGGTAGCGAGCACAACCCGCTGCTCGTCTCCGTCCGTTCCGGGTCGAAGTTCTCGATGCCCGGGATGATGGACACGATCCTCAACCTCGGCTTGAACGACGAGACCGTCGCCAGCCTCGCCGAGGCGACTGGTGACCGCCGCTTCGCCCTTGACTCCTACCGCCGTTTTATCCAGCTGTTCGCGAAAGTGGCCCTCCGCCTCGACCCTGAGCCCTTCGAAGGCGCGCTCGCAGAAGCGCGAGAGCGCGCCGGCGTCGCTTCAGACGCGGAGCTTAGTGTCGCCGATCTTGAGAAGATCGTGCAGCAGTTCAAAGAGTTCACTGTCGGCCGGACCTCGGCGCCCTTCCCCAGCGACCCCTTGGAGCAGCTGCGCCTCGCCGTCGTAGCCGTCTTCGACAGCTGGAACAACCCGCGTGCAATCGCCTATCGCGAATTCCATCGCATTCCGCACGACCTGGGCACCGCCGCGAGCGTTCTCGCGATGGTCTTCGGCAATACCGGCTGGGACAGCGGCACTGGTGTCTGCTTCAGCCGCAGCCCCGCCACCGGCGCCCGCGAGCTCTACGGCGAGTACCTGCCGAATGCCCAGGGCGAAGATGTTGTATCAGGCGCCCGCACCCCGAAGCCGATCGCCGAGCTCGCCAACGAAATGCCTGATGTCCACCGTCAGCTCTCGGACTTCGCGCAGCTCCTGGAAGACCATTTCGCTGACGTCCAGGACATCGAGTTCACCGTCGAGCACGGCCGCCTCTTCGTTCTCCAGACGCGATCTGCGAACCGCACGGCTGCCGCAGCCGTCAAGACCGCGGTCGACATGGCGCAGGAGGGGAGTATCAGCCGGGAAGAGGCCGTTCGCCGCGTGCCCGCCGACGGCCTCAGCCAGTTGCTCCTTCCGCGATTTGACGAAGCGGCGAAGCGCCGGGCGGTGCGCGAAAACCGGCTCCTGGGCCGCGGCCTCAACGCTTCGCCCGGCGCCGCCACCGGCCGTGTCGTCTTCGACACGGCGGCCGTCGCCGCTTCCGTGGGCGAGAGCGTCATCCTCGTTCGTCCCGAGACGAGCGCCGACGACATGCCGGGCATCCTCCGCGCGGCCGCCCTGCTCACCAGCCGCGGCGGAATCACCAGCCACGCGGCCGTCGTCGCCCGCGCCCTCGGCAAACCGGCTGTTGTCGGCTGCACCACGCTCCGCGTTGATTCCCATGAGCGCCAACTCACTGTCGACGGCATCGTCGTCCACGAAGGTGACGAGATCAGTATCGACGGATTTACCGGCGAGGTCTTCAGCGGCCGCATCGACACTGTCGATCCGGACCTCAGCACCAACCAGGAGTTGCCCCAGCTCCTCGCCTGGGCGGACGAGCTGCGCCGGCTCGGCGTGCTCGCCAACGCAGACACACCGGCAGAGGCCCAGCAGGCGCTCGCCTTCGGCGCCCAGGGCGTCGGCCTCTGCCGCACGGAACACATGTTCTTTCACCCCGAACGCCTGACCTACGTCCGCGAGATGCTCCTGCGCGCCCCCGAAATCTCGCGCCTGGAGCGCGAAGTCGACGAGGCCACCGGCGACGCCCGTATCGCCGCCGAAGAGCGCCTTCGCGGCAGCCCCGGCGCCCGAGCCTTCGCCGCAACACTCGATCGCCTCGGTGAATATCAGGCCGAGGACTTCCGGCAGATCCTTCGCGTGATGGACGGGAAGCCGGTCGTCATCCGGCTTCTTGACGCCCCGCTGCACGAATTCCTGCCTTCGCTCGAGGCGCTGCGCGAGGCGCTGCGCACGAGCCCCGAGGGCGAAGTCGATGAGAAGCAGCGCGTCCTGGAAGCCGCCCGCTCGCTTCAGGAAACGAACCCGATGATGGGCCACCGTGGTTCGCGCCTGGGTCTCACCTACCCCGACGTTTACAAGATGCAGGTACGCGCCATTCTGAAGGCTACCGCCGACCTCAAGCGCGAAGGAGGCGATCCGCGGCCGGAGATTATGGTCCCGCTCGTTGTCGCCGCCGGCGAGTTGAGCGCCCTGCGCTCGCAGCTCCAGCCGGTGGCCGTAGAGTTCGGCGAAACCCTCGGCATCCCGGGTATCCCCTTCGGCACGATGATCGAACTACCGCGCGCCGCTCTCGCCGCCAGCCGCCTCGCGCCTCAGGCCGACTTCTTCTCTTTTGGCTCCAACGACCTCACCCAGATGACCTTCGGCTTCAGCCGGGACGACGCCGAGGAGAAGTTCCTCCGCTTCTACCTGGAACGCGGATTCCTCCTCGACAACCCCTTCGAGCGCATCGACGAGCTTGGCGTCGGCCGCCTCATCCAGATCGCGGCGGACGAGGGCCGCGCCGCGAACCCCGCGCTGGAGCTCGGCTTGTGCGGCGAGCACGGTGGCAACCCGGAAAGCATCCGCTTCTGCGAGCGCGTCGGCTTGAACTACGTCTCCTGCTCGCCCATGCGCGTCCCCGTCGCCCGACTCGCCGCCGCCCAGGCCGCGCTCGGCGCAACAGAGCGCGACGCCTAGCCTGAGCGCGTGAATAGCCGCTTATGCATACATGATGGTCTCAGCCTCACCAGGACGTTTCGCGGGCAGTCCGCCGCTCAGTGGTAGGGCGATTAGGCTTAGGGCGGCTGCAATGAGGAGACCGAGCTTAAGCGACCGGATCTGACCGTCCTCATAGTCCTCGAGGATCGCCTCCACCTCTTCGTCACTGATCCCGGCGTCCGTTGCCGCTGTTCGCAGCTCGTCGGCGGATATGAACGTGATGCCGCCACCAACGGCAATGCCCGCCTGCTCTTCCACCTGATCGGAGATGCGCGGGTCGTCAGTGACGTTGCCCAGGAAGGCGATGCCGAGCGCGGTGATCACGATCGCGCCGATGAAAGCAGTCCCGAGCGAAGAGCCCAGTTGCTGAGCGGTGTTCTGCAAGGCGCCTGCCTCGCTGCGGTCGGGGTTCTCGACCGACGACTGGAGGACGTTCCCGAACTCGCGCGCTTTCTCGAAGATCACCTCCGTCAGCACTGGGACGTGTTCGGCCACACGCAGTTCAAGGACCCGGCGCTGGGTTTCCTCGCCACGCTCGAAAAGGCGCGGCGAAAGCTCTAGTCTCGCGGGCGGCGAACAGCCTGACCGGTTCGAACCTTGATCTCGTAACTCTTCAGGGACAGTTCAGTAACGATTCAGCCTGCTTTCAGGCCAGCGAGTCACGATATGGGGGAAGGATATGTTCGCGGACAGACGCAGACTGCCGATTCCCCGCGTGCGCCGGTACCGGGCGAGTCCCACGAAGGCACCGGCGACTCGCGTGGCTGCGGCTGGGCAGAGATCGGCTATTTACACCCTTGACAAAGATTGTGACCATCGGCCCGTCTAATGCAGTAAGGATGACCCCTACCCCAGGGGTATGGGTACAGCGACGATATCAGCGTTGAATATGATGAGGATCATTACCGCCAAACGTCTCAGGGAGCATAGTTCACGTGGCAAGAGCGCTCGGAAGCGCGCCCGCCCTGGTATGCGCTTATGAGCCAGGTGCTTGACGTGTCGCCGGCGACCTGGGCCGACGATCACACTCGGGCTCGGGAACGGCTTTCCGCCGTCGCGCCTTCGGTCGTGGCCGGACTCCTTGCCGCCCTTGCCCTTGCGGGCCTCTATCTCGGGCTCGTCACCTGGGCGCAGGGATACGGCCACGCCCGGGAGCTCTTGTGGGATGACCGCTACTTCGTGGCGGCTATTGCATCCGGATTTGGCCTGCAGGTCGCGCTATTCGTCTACCTCAGACGCCTGCTGTCGCTCCGGGCCAGGGGATCCGCGGGGGTGGCGACGGCCGCCGGTACCGGCACTTCCACCACGGCGATGCTCGCCTGCTGCGCGCACCATCTGACCGAAGCCCTTCCGGTTTTGGGCCTCTCCGGGGCGGCCATATTCCTGAACGACTACCGCATCCCGATTATGGCGGCCGGCATCCTGGTGAACCTGGGCGGCGTCGCCTTCATGCTGCGCCTTGTGATCCTGAACTCCCGGCACCTCTCTGCGGAGGAGAAGACATGTCACGCCGCACCTTAGTTGTCGTCGCCGTCCTGACCCTAGCCGTCGCGGGCGTCCTCGCCGTGGCGTGCTCGTCAGGGACGGGCACGGAGGAGAGCGGCGCCTCGAACGATGCCGGGGATCAACTCACCCAAACAGTGGAATCCGGCGGGGTGACAGTCGATGCCAGGTGGTTGACAGCGGACGGAGTGGAAGATGTCGATGCCGATCTCAGCGCTTATCCCCTCGATCGGTTCGTGGCCGTGGAGATCTCTTTCACCACTCACTCTGGCGACCTCAACAAGATCACCATGGAGGAAGCGGCCACGCTCCAGACAGGAACGGAGACGATACGGCCGGAGACGTGGGTGAGCGTCAGCAACGACTCACATCATCGCGAAGGCGTGATTGTCTTCGAAGGGACAGCTCAAGCGGGCCCGGTCGAGTTGTTGCTGGACCTGCAAGATGGCGAGAAGGTCTCTCTTCAGTGGCAGAGCGCACCAGGAACATAGATTGCCGTACACAAAGGAGGAGCAATGCTGACGTTAACCGACAAGGCC